>JAYSWI010000165.1:0-2334 GCA_043718125.1 Flavobacteriales bacterium | reverse complement strand
CAAATAGAACTTCCGTGCATTCCGAACCTACTTTACATCGAAGAAAGCGGCCGTCACCCCGAACTCGTTTCGGGGTCTCTGCCTGTATGGCCCAACCCATTCCACCACCAACTAAAAGCTGTGCTGCCCCAAAACGCACAATGTGTTTTTATTTCGGATGCAATGGGAAGAATTGCGTTTGAAGAAAAAGTTTTTTATCCAAATCAAAAAAATGGAATAACACCTTTTCAAATCCATGTAGATCCGTTCAATCCGTTCCATCCGTGTTCCAGAGAAATGCTTTCGTAGAAAATGTTTTCTTCCCAGATCAAACTTGGAATTTGGGTTGGTTGAGCGATGGGGTTTATTGCCTTTCGGTGCAAACAGAGAGCGGACAATTGATAACACAACGGGTCAAAAGCGTTTTATATTCTATTATCAATTTCCTCACAACCAGGATATTTTGCTTTGCTGAAAACAAATTCGGAGTCGAGTAAATCTTGTGTGGTTTTGAAGTTTTTTATTTTGTAAGTAATGGTAGCGTTTTCGCGTGTTTTCACTTCTACTTTAGCTACTTCCATTTTCGCTTTGTCCACATACATCGTGATGGTGTGGTAAGATTTGTCTTTAGCATTGACGGGGTTTAATGCAATCTGATAACAAGCAACTCCGTCCACAGTGATGTTTGTGTTTTTCATCTCATGTTTAAAATCTTTCTCCCAAATAGTAAACATTTCGGATGGATCGAAGCCACCATCTTTCACATCTGCAAGATTATCGATAGTGCAAGAATTATCTTTTTTGTTGTAGTTCCAAACTGTTTTGCCATCACACCAGATGTGATAGTCGCCCATGTTTACATAGTACTTCGACCCTTTTATTTTGATATTTCCGGTTTGTGTTGAGCTTTGATTGGTCTTCGGGTTTACAAGGGTGCTTGTGAAATCAGCGGTGATGGTTTTGTTGCTCTTCGCTTTGACAGAAAGTTTATCGAGAATGTCTTTGGAGGTTTGAGCTGCTGCCGCGAATGCAAATCCGATAAATGCTAAAGCGACAATAAATGATTTTTTTTTCATAAAAAATATTTTTCAATTCTGTTGGTTGGAGGCCGCGCTTTTCAAGAACTGTTCCAAACTTTGCTCATCTGGAACAAGCACTTTGCGGGCTTTGCTGCCTTCAAATGGGCCAATTATTCCGGCTGCTTCCAATTGGTCCACAAGCCGCCCTGCGCGATTGTAACCAAGTTTAAGTTTGCGTTGCAAAAGTGAAGCACTGCCTTGTTGTGTTATCACAATGATGCGTGCTGCTTCGCCAAAAAGATCGTCACGATCTCCGGGGTCAAAGCTATCCAGATCCAAAGCATTTTCATCAAACACTTCGGGCAGAATGAGCGCATCGGGATAGCCCTGTTGCGAACCAATGACTTCCGTTATTTCTTCCACCTCAGGCGTATCTACAAAACCACATTGCAAACGAATCAAGTCGTTGCCATTGGAGAAAAGCATATCGCCACGGCCTATCAATTGGTCTGCTCCTCCTGTGTCCAAAATGGTGCGTGAGTCTATTTTGGAGGTTACCCGAAACGCTATTCGCGCAGGGAAATTTGCTTTGATAGTGCCTGTGATGATGTTTACCGATGGGCGTTGTGTGGCGATTATCAGGTGAATGCCAATGGCTCTTGCAAGCTGCGCTAATCTAGCGATGGGGGTTTCCACCTCGCGGCCGGCCGTCATAATCAAATCCGCAAATTCGTCCACTACAAGCACTATGTATGGCAGAAAACGATGTCCATTTTCGGGGTTCAATCTGCGCTGAATAAATTTGCCATTGTATTCTTTGATGTTGCGGCACGAGGCCATTTTGAGCAGCTCATAACGATTGTCCATTTCTATACAAAGTGATTGTAATGTTTTTACAACTTTTTGCACATCGGTGATGATGGCTTCCTCTTGGCCGGGTAGTTTGGCTAGAAAGTGTCGCTCTATTTTATTGAAAAGAGTAAGCTCCACTTTTTTGGGATCTACCAGCACGAATTTTATTTCTGCCGGATGTTTTTTGTATAAAAGCGATACAAGCACAGCATTCAAACCAACTGATTTTCCTTGTCCGGTAGCTCCAGCCATCAATAAGTGAGGCATTTTTGCTAAATCGACAACAAACGTTTCATTAGAAATTGTTTTTCCAAAAGCAATAGGCAACTCCATTTCTGCTTCTTGAAATTTAGCAGATGCAATTACCGTTTTCATCGGCACCATAGTCGGATTCTTATTCGGAACTTCGATACCAATTGTTCCTTTTCCTGGAATTGGAGCAATGATACGAATACCTAATGCTGCAAGGCTTAAAGCAATATCA
>JAYSWI010000164.1:0-2334 GCA_043718125.1 Flavobacteriales bacterium | reverse complement strand
CAAGTGGCCATTCGCTTCGGGGTGCAAACGCAAATACAAAAACAACTGGACTAGCGTATGGCATTATTCAAACACCCTTACGAAAGGCACGCTGACGAACAACTGATGGTGTTGGTTGCCGCCAAAGACCAAAAGGCATTTGAGGTACTTTATGAGCGCTATGGCAAACCGATGTTCAACTACTTCCACCGCATGTTGTGGAAAGACAGGGAAAAGAGCCGCGATTTCACCCAAGAACTTTTTACCAAACTCATCAATAAACCACACTTGTATGACCCGGCAAGACCATTCAAAACTTGGCTATACAGCATTGCAAATAACATGTGCAAAAATGAATATGCCAAACATGATGTGAGAAAGGTGGCGCACGATGAAATAAGAAGAGACGACCATTTTGTCAACGGAATGGAAGCGCAGAAAAGCATGGACAGAGCCCAATTTATGAGCAAACTAACTGAAGTGCTTGGCGCATTGGACCAAGTGAAACGCACCACATTTGAGTTGCGTTTTCACCAAGAAATGAGCATCATTGAAATAAGCGAAGCCATGCAATGCAGCGAAGGCACTGTAAAAAGCAGACTGTTTTATACCCTCAAAGAGCTAAATGCAAAGCTGAAGGTGTTTGAAGGGATAAGCTAGATAGAACAAGATGATAGATGTTAGATTTTAGATGTTAGACAAAAGACACAATACACAATACAAGATACCCCCTGCGCCTTTCGCCAATAATCGAAGGGCGCTTAACAACAAAAAGCCGATGACCTAACCACGTGCTTTAGCACGTGGAGCGAGGTGAAGCACAATGCAAAAGACATAACACATAGTACATAACACATAGTACACAAAATGAATACAACATTGAAATATGATCCGGAGGACATAGAGTCATTGCTGCGACACAAGCAATTTCACGAGCTATATCCAGAAGAAAAGGAGTTTGTGCTGCGCCATGTTGAGGGCGAGGAAGAATATTTGAGCCTGCGCTCAACTTTATTTCTGATGCAGGATTCCGCAAAAAATGACGATTGGTTGGAGCCCGATGCAAGCATCAAACAAAACCTTATGCTTCAATTTACACGTGAAGAAAAGAAGGGCTTTTTTATATGGCTCAACTCCTTGTTTGCTATGCCGCAAATGCCCCAAATAGTTTGGTACAAGAGGCCAACGTTGCGTTATGCTTTTGCGGCAATAATGCTGTTGGTAGGTATCAGCGGAGCTTTGTTCCTTTTCAATAACAATATAAAAGTGGAGATGGCTGAGGCAAATGAAAAGACAATCCAACTGCAGGACACAGAAACCGATAAAGAAGAAGACAACAATCAAATACTGGAACGCCCAGCTTATGCGGATAACAATCAACACCAAATTTTCCCACCTTCTCCAGCTCCTGTGTTGGTCGAGTTTGCTGCAGCCAGAAGCGAGTCGCAAGTGCCTGCTTCTGCCGCGTTTGATGTGGAGGAATCCGAATCAAAAGATGAAAGTATAGCGTTGAATGATGATGCCGCAGTGCCAGTTGATGAAGTGGCACTGGTGGATAAAAATGAAAAATCCACAGATGATTTACAAGCTATAAAATTGGCCAATAAGGCCGCAAATTTTGACGAGGAAAATGAAGACATTCAACGCACAGTTGCAGAAGAAAAAAAGGCAACGAGCAAAGAAATGGTGGATTCAAAAATGTTCGAAAAAGATATTGAAAAAGCCTCCGCAACTTTGCCTCAAAACTCATTCAACAATGTCCCTATTGCAGCAGGAAGTGAACAGGGCAATGCCAATTGCGCTTCTGTTCAAGCAGTCACAATAAGTACAGAAGCAATTAGTAGCATTGGTTGGAGCAATGATGGCGATGTGGCCATTTTTACACCCGCCAAAAGCGCAAGTGCAGCGAGTATAAAAGATGTTTTAGATGTGTTGTTCACTGCGAAATAGTCGTTGCAATTTTTGATACACCATATCAACGGCAAGCACATTTTTTTGATTTGCGCATACAATGCAGAGGATGGCAGCTATAACATTCACAGTTAATTCTCCAAAGGTTTGACTTAATGGTGAATGATTATTTCATCATTCAAAATTTTCTTATCGGAAAAAAAATCTATTTCGCTTCAATAATTATTATTGCGGTTGTTATGCTATACAAATCAATTCCAATTGAACTGCCATCTGCCGAAAGGTATGATGAGCTGTTGGCAGATGGTTGGTTTCGCGGTTCGCGTGAGTTTTTTACAACACAGTTGGTGCGCGATGACGAAGAATTTTTTGGTGTCAAGCACCTTAGATATTGTCTTGATAATTTTCAATTCAGATCAAAACATAAAAAACTCTTCAATAAAA
>JAYSWI010000163.1:0-2337 GCA_043718125.1 Flavobacteriales bacterium | reverse complement strand
TGAAATCACGAATCAATTCCCGTAAATCTTCATCGGTAATTTGTTTGTTGTTTTTACCAATGCTGCGGTTGAAGTTGATGGATTTTAAAACACCTTCCAACTTATCAAGGTTGGCATCTTCCAATGCTGCAAGTGCTTTGTTCAGATGGTCGCCAATTTCTTCCTGCAAATCTTTTATGTAAGGATACTTCTGTTGTTTGCCATCACTGTCGGTAAAATATTCAGGGTCGCCATCTAATTTTTTCCATCGTGCTTCAAGCGGAACGAAGAAATCATATTCAGGTGCGTTTTGTTTTTCCAACTCACCGTAAATCATTTCGGGGTTGCTAACACCTCTGCCATCGGTAATATTTTTCTTCCGCAAATCACGATGCACTTCAAACTGGTCATTCACCCGTTTGAGAAACAACATGGCGATAATGTATTCCTTGTATTCCGAAGCATCCATGTTGCCCCGTAAACTTTCGCAAGCACCTTCAAGAAAGGTTTGTAAACTGGAAAGTGAAAGTTTATGTGTTGCCATTTAATATTTGTCAGTTCGTTTTTGATTCATAAAAGTAGTTCTCAAAGATAGGATTCTAAAGTATGGTTTTTCTTAAAGCAGTGGAGAAAACAGTCTTTCATTTTTTTTTCGGGTTGGGTTTTCGTGTGTGAGCAAAAAAAATGAAAGTGTGTTTTGTGCGGTGGCACAAATTTTTTGAGGGGTGGCCTTTTTTTAATAAAAATATTGTGTGTGTGAGCCGTTTAAAGCGGTGTCGGCTGTTGTTCCAAGCAATTTCAAAACATTTCGTTCAAAGCACGAAAGTTTCAAGTTAGTAGCATGCCAATTAGGCTGCACATATCGCATAGATTTCAAAAGTGCTGATGCTGCGCAAAAGCAAGAACAACAACTTAAATGCGCCAACACAAAACCAAAATTCAACTACACTTTGATGCAACAATTTGCGCTATTATCTAAACCCAATTGATGCCCTTTTTCAGAAAAGATAGTGTTCGTTCTTCTTCGCTGCCAGCGTCAGGTCGAAAATCGTACACCCACGATGCGTGTTCCGGCAAGCTCATTAGAATACTTTCGATGCGGCCTCCTGTTTCTAATCCGAAGCGTGTGCCTTTGTCATAAACCAAATTGAATTCCACGTATCGCCCCCTGCGCAATAGCTGCCATTGTTTTTCTTTCGCTGCAAAAGGCAAATTGAAATTTGCTTGAACAATCGGCAGGAAGCATTTTAGAAAAGTGTTTCCAACTTCTTTGATGAATTCGAAAGTCTTGTCCAAAGAAAAAGTGCCATCACCTTTTAGATAATCAAAAAATATTCCTCCAATACCTCTTGTTTCATTTCTATGCTTAATGAAAAAATAATCGTCAGCTTGGAGTTTGAATTTTGGATAAAATGAAAGGTCAAAATCATCACAAACTTTGTTTAACGTTTGATGAAATACTTGAGCCTGTTTTTCATCCACATATATCGGTGTAAGGTCTATGCCACCTCCAAACCAAGCATCACCTGCATCTGTTTCGAAATAGCGAATATTCATGTGAATTATTGGAACATTCGGATTGGAAGGATGCAACACAATACTAACTCCTGTGGCATAAAATTGTGAAGTACCAGCACTCACTTTTTGTTTCATAAATTCTGGCAATGCTCCTTGCACTTCAGAAAAATTAACGCCTCCCTTTTCGAAAACTTTGCCCTGTTGGATAACACAACTTAGTCCTCCTCCCCCACTCTCATGTTGCCAATTATCATGTTGAAATTTGGAAATTCCATCCACTTTTTCAAGCTGCTTACAAATTGTTTTTTGAATTTCCTTGAATGCTTTGGCAACATCTTCTCTTGCAAATGATTTTGACATCGAACAAATTTTGTCAAGATTAGGGCCATTGCACAATGATAAAAAATGTGGCTTCCTATAGGCACTAAAAAAACGGCCTTCATTTCTGAAAGCCGTCTTAATAAAAAAAAATCAATTCAATTATTTCTGAATAACTATTTCAGTACTCCTTTTATTTTTTCCATTGCCAATGGTCATGTTGTACACTCCATTTGGAAGGAATGAAAAATCAAAATTCACTTTATTGCTACCACGAATAGTCGTATTCACTAATTCTTTTCCGCCCAAATCATAAATTTTCAAAGTTTGGTTGCCAATGTTTTCACCTTCCACAATCAAATCACCCTTGCTTGGACTTGGATAAACTTTCAACTCCGCCAAAGGCAATGTTGCACTAATGTTTTCAGCTATATCCAAATCGTTTGAAATTGCGATATAAATAATGTCGTTGGTATCTGTTGGCGGAGTCAATACCAAAAAGCCTGGCGTTTCGTCACGCTG
>JAYSWI010000162.1:0-2337 GCA_043718125.1 Flavobacteriales bacterium | reverse complement strand
TCTTTTATGTCAAACACCATGTCCATCTGTGGTTTGCTCAGGTCTTTTGCGTAGTAGTTACCACTCATTATCACGGTTCCTTCCAGCACATTCATGGCCAGATTGCGCAGCGTTGCGGTTTTGTTTCTTAGCGTGATACCACCTTTCACATTGGTAATTTCATTCACATCATAAATCATTTTAGCAAACGAAGCATCGAGGTTGAAGTCGATGTTGCCCGGCAATTCTATTGCACTCATTGAGCTGTTCTCTGCTGCCGGTGCAGCTTCAGTGCTGGCTGTTGCTGTGGTGCTTGCAGTCGCTTCTTCAGTCATAAATTCATTCAAGTCCATCAGTGAACTGTTGATATTGAAGTTGCCAACGAGCAACGAGTCACGCAGCGCATACGCTAAATAGTTCGTGATTTTTCCGGCAGCTTGTACATCACTTTTTCCAATTTGCGCATTGAAGTTTTGCAAGTCAACATAAGCAGGTGTGAAATTGAAAGTGGCTGTGTTCACATTCAAATCATAAGGCATGGAATCGCTCTTGAACAAAACGTTTTTTATGTCAATCATTCCGTGTGCATCGAAGCCTTCGTAGTTGCCACTTTCCACTGTGCTGTAGTTGCCTTTCACAGCAAGGTCTGCATTTATTTGTCCATGCACATCATCACCTTTTTCTAATGGAATAAATTCTTTCACATTGTTTAAGTTCACAAAAGCTTTGCACACAAAATCTATGAACGGATCGCTTTCGGGTGTGCGCAGTTTCAATGTCATGTCAATTGGATTATCTGCCATTTCCAAATGGAATTTTTCTACATCCACAGTGGTGTTGTCCATCACATTCATGTCGGCAACTATGGCCGCTTTTACGTTGATGTTGTCCACGCTCTTCGGTAAGTCAGGGTATTTAAATCGTGCATTCTCCACCAACAGATTCAGACCAATACCAGGCATACTGGTGTCGTTGAATTTGCCACGCACATAACCGTCCAATGCGAGGTTTCCACTTGCATCCACTCCGCTTACATCTTTGGCAAACTCCAATGGCACCATACTCAAGAATTGTTTGAAATCATTCTTCAATGCTTTGAAAGAAATGTCCATGTCAATGTCTTCGCCTGGCATGGCTACCCAGCCTTGTGCGCCCAATTCCAGTTCGTTTAGTTTGATACTATTTCCTGCCAGTGTGTACTTCGAGTTCTTCATGTCCATCTCGATATCCGCTTGCAAATTGGTTTTCACTTCGTTAAGATAAGTGACACCATCAAACCAAAATGTGGCTTTGTCCGCTGTGGTTTCAGTAACTAATTTGAAAATATCTTGTGTGAAATCTCCCGATCCACTGTGATTCAATCCTTCGAATTTCATCACCATTGGCATTGTCTTATCATCATAGTTCACAGTTCCATTTTCGATGAAGTATTCTTTCAACTTCATTTTGAATGCGCTGGCCTCTTCTGGTGCAGCAGGTGTTTCAGCAGGCATTGTATCAGGTTTTGCAATATCGTAGTTGGCAAGTCCTTCTTTAGTAACACGCACATCGAATACCGGATTGATGATGCCAATACGTTTGATTTGAATCTCATCGCCAAACAAACTCATGATGTCCACCACCGCTTCGAGGCTGCCGATTTTGACCAATTGCAAACTATCAAAAGGAGCGACAGTATTCTTAACACTGAGGTCGCTTACTGCAATGCGCAGGTTCGGAAAATTTCGGATAAGCGAAAGGCTCACATCGCTCCAGTCCACTTGAGCGTTCAGGTTGTCGTTGGCCGCCTTTTTAATGGCCGCTTCTATTTTGTCTTTGAAGAGAAATGGAGCAATGAGCAACAACAGGAACAATACACCGATGGTGATGCCTGTCCATTTGAGAAATTTTTTCATTAGAAATTATTGGATGAGAATGAAGGACAAATGAAAGGATA
Source organism: Flavobacteriales bacterium (assembly GCA_043718125.1). Lineage (GTDB taxonomy): Bacteria > Bacteroidota > Bacteroidia > Flavobacteriales_D > Sanyastnellaceae > JANNVZ01. The sequence continues at coordinate 422 of JAYSWI010000162.1, read as the reverse complement.
TGCAATGTATCAAAAGGCGAGATATAAAAATAGTTTTTGACATAATTATTGAAAAGTCAAATGGGGTTTCCGTTGCTTTACTTTTGAAAACATGGAATTCAGGCAATACATCAAATTCGATCCAAACATCCGTTTTGGTAAGCCAACTATAATTAGAACGTGCATAACCGTGCAGGACATTCTCGGCTATATGGCCGCAGGCATGACTCAAAAGGAGATTACCGAAGACTTTCCAGAACTGAAAGATGAGCAACGTAGTTGTGAAGCATATCAAAGCTGCATTGGAATTTGCAATTTACAGAGACCAGATATCCAAAGTAGCTTAACCCACATTGCGCAAGCATGTTAATGAAAGAAGGAGTTTTGTTAATATATATAAGTTTTTTTATGATGTTTTAATTGTGTTGCGAAATAGTGTGTCA
>JAYSWI010000161.1:0-6769 GCA_043718125.1 Flavobacteriales bacterium | reverse complement strand
TATCAAAATTCATGATATTGCCGGAAGATTGGTCAAAATAGAGTCACTCCCCTTTACCAAAACGGGCAATAGCATGGCCAACGTTTCTATATCTGAGTTGGCTCAAGGCACCTATTTATTTTCATTGGAAACCGAAGGTGGAATAGCCACAAAAAAATTCGTCAAACAATGAAATTGCCGTCTATAATAATCGCAAGTTTGATTTCAATTTTTGCTTGCAGACACGATAAAATTGAGGTTGAAAACTCTATATACAGCAACGGATTCAACTACATCGGGCCAATTTGCAATGAAATAGTAGATGCCGACACTTGTGACATTTATGATGAACTTTGTATTATCGACATTACCATTGATCCTAAGAATGAAGGCCATTATTATCACATTGCCGTTAACCCTGAGAATGAAAATCAAATTGCTTGTCTCAGATGGAATTTAGTATGGCCCTTCAACTGTCAATTGATAATTTATGATGTATTATCGAAAAATCTAGATACACTTTATCAGCAAAATGCATTCATAATTGGCAATCTTGCTTGGGGCCGAAATGGTTGGTTGGCTTTCACTCATGGCCCGGGTCAGATAGATTTGTACAACACTTATTTGCACACATCCTCAACATCAGTTGTGATAACTTCAATGAACAATTTCTATTATGGTGCTTGTCCGGTTTGGTCGCCCGATGGAAATTTGTTGCTCTATACCGAAGTCACATTGCCTCCCGATTATATCGGAAACGGCTATTTGATAAATACGCGGGGTGAAATTGTGGATACTTTACCGAAATTTGCTCAAACTGATTGGCATTCGAATGGTAAAATAATCAGTACTGCAGGCACTGGTTTTGCCATTTATGATACAGCAACAGAGGTATCTGACACCATTAGTTACGGCAACATAGACCATGAGAACGACAAAATACACTATTTGAAATGGCTGCCAGATGGCATTCATGCAGTTTACAGTCGATATAGAGGAATCTTTCGTATCAATACTATTACAGGAGAAACTATATGTATAAAGGATAGATGTAGCACTAGAATTTACAACTCCATTAGTATTCCTCCGAATGCACAATTTATGTATGTTGAAAAAAAATCCTTTAAAAGGATTTCAACTTGTTTTTGGCAATATGAAACTGAGATTTGGAAAATGGATTTCAATGGCTGCAACGAAGAAAGAGTAGTATTTGATGAGTAATAATTGGTCAATTGGATTGTTCCAGGTTTTTTTAGAACTTTAACTACAATTGCAAACAACAATTTCAGAAATCAACATCAATAACAATTGAAAATATTCCCCAACCCCGCCCACAACTTTTTGTATTTCACACAGCCACTTCAAGTGCATGCTAGAAATTCGAAAGTGTTTGATGCGGTTGGAAAAGAGGTAAAGGTGAATATCAACAAAAATGGTATTGATGCATGTGATTTATCCAGCGGTTTTTACATTGCTATTATCGAAAGGGCAATGGGACAAACAACATTGAGGTTTATTAAGAAGTGAAGTAAAATCCATATCATTTCTATCAATCAAAATTGCTATCGCTACTCAACAGAATTAGGTGACCTTAGCACAGAAGTATGTGGCCAAAGCACGGAAGTATATGGCCGTTGCAAAGAAGTATATGGCCGTGACAAAGAAGTATATGGGACAGTGTCTTGCTATCCCAACAACTTCCCCTCGAAACCCACCAAATAAACCTGCTGCTGTGCCCGTGTAAGTGCAGTATAAAACCAGCGGTTGAGTTCTATGCCTATCATGTCATCGCTGATGTAGCCTTGATCCACAAATACGCATGGCCACTGACCACCTTGCGCCTTGTGGCATGTAATGGCATAAGCAAATTTTACTTGTAGTGCGTTGTAATAAGGATCGTTGTAAACCGCTTTGCGCAACAATCCTTTGTTGTTGTGCAGGTGCATATAATCTTGCGAAATGATGAGGGCCAACTCCTTCAATTTTTCTTGGTTTAATGATGCGTTTTCATCCCAAATACTATTGCACAATAGCAACACTTCCAACTCAGGCAAATCCGGATTATCGGCTATGGAAATAGTGGCTTTGCAGAAGCGAAAAGGGCCAAGATCTTCAAACCCTTTGATGCGCTGAATGACAATGACATCGCCATTGGCAATGAAGCCGGCAGCAGTATTTGAATTTGTATTTTCCGCAATTGCTTCTTTATTTTTTATTTGGTCCAACCAGTAGTAATTGTTCTTCAACACCATCATTCTGTCCCTGCTATTTATCTCTTCTTCAAAGTCCAAAATTCTTGCACGCACCTGCTGGTTGTAAAGATTTGCCCTCTTATTGCTGCGGGTGATGATGATGGTTTCTTCCTTACCAAATCGTGAATAGCACGCTTCAATTTGTTCTTGTACATCGCCTTCCACAATGCTGATGTCACTGTATTCTTTTGTTTTTAGCAAAGGCAATATTGTTTGCGAAGTGGTGATAAGAACACGAATTGCTGTTGCATTTTCTAATATTCCGCTGCCTGCGGTTTGGCGTATCACCTCGCTCAACTCCAGCTCTGCAATATTTAAGTGGAAAGTGTTGCGCAAATGAACCAATTGCAACGCTGGACTTTGACTGCTGCCCACAGGGGGCAATTGGGCCGCATCACCTATCAACACCAATCTGCAACCAACACCACTATAGACGTGGCTAATCAAATCATCGAGCAAATCGCCTGTGCCAAAACTGCCTTGCAATGCACTAAATTTTTCATTGCCAATCATCGATGCTTCATCAACGAAGAAGATGGTGTTGGTCAATTCATTTTCCTTTAGCTCGAACCAAGAGTGTCCTGTGTGATCTGTTTTTCTTATGTAAATCTGCTTGTGAATAGTCCAGGCATTGTGTTGGCTATAATGACCAAGAACCTTTGCTGCACGGCCAGTGGGAGCAAGCAGCATTACATTTTTACCCGTCTCTTTCAGGGCATTTACCATTGCACTTACGCAACTTGTTTTGCCCGTGCCTGCATATCCTTTTATGAGCAACGCACACCGTGTTTTTTCACTTTCTACAAATCGGGTGAAAGCATAAAACAATTTTTCTTGCCCCACAGTGGGCGCATGCGCAAAGTGTTTCAGCAGCTTTTGCTCAAAAGGACTTTTAATTTTTTGCTCTGTTAGAATTTGCAATGCGAAATAATTTGGCAAGGCAAAGATGCTTACTTGGCATCTGAGTTCATCCGCCTGCTATCTTGCCGCGCCTTTTTTATCACAACTATTATTCAAACAAAACAACAGAGACAATGTCAGAAGCAACGCAAGTGATGCCGCGTATTGGATGCTTAGACCTAAAGGGTCAGCACAAGCAAGTAAAAGCCGAAATATTTGCCGCATGGGAAAAAGTTTATGAGCAAACCGCCTTTAGTGGTGGGCCTTATGTAGAAGAATTCGAAAAGAGTTTCGCCCAATATGTAGATTCGAAATATGCAGTAGGTCTCAACAATGGAACTACTGCTTTGCATCTGGCAATGATAGCACTTGGCATTGGCGCTGGCGATGAGGTGATCATTCCGGCAGACACTTTTATTGCAACAGCTTGGGGCGTTTCTCATGCCGGTGCCACGCCTGTTTTTGTCGATTGCACCGCTGATACCTGGCAGATAGACATTTCTAAAATAGAAGAAAAAATAACTCCGAACACCAAGGCAATAATTGGTGTACACTTATATGGTCAGCCATTCGATATAGATGGTGTGCAAGCTATTTGCAAAAAACACAATCTATTGATGATAGAAGATGCTGCACAAGCACAAGGAGCCAGGTACAACGGAACACCTGTTGGCACCTTTGGCGAAATGGCTTGTTTTAGTTTTTATCCGGGCAAAAATTTGGGAGCTTGTGGCGAGGCGGGAGGCATTACAACAAACAACGAAAATTATCTCAAGCACCTGTGCTCATTGCGCAATCATGGTAGCACCATTCGCTATTATCATGACGAGGTTGGATACAACTATCGCATGGGCGGACTAGAAGGTGCATCACTAAGTGTGAAGTTGAAATATTTGGAAAGTTGGAACAATAGAAGAAGAGAAATAGCCAAGTTCTATTTTGAAAATATTACGAATGATAAAATAAAAATGCAGCATCAACCAATATGGGCCGATAGCGTTTTTCATCTGTTTGTGATCACCACAGATGATCGCGAAGGGCTAACGAAATTTTTGAACGAAAAAAATATTTTTCCTGCCTTGCATTATCCTGTTTCATGTCATTTGCAAAAAGCATACTCCAATCTTGGCTATAAAAATGGTGACTGTCCAAATGCAGAATATCTGGCTGCGCATTGTTTGTCGTTGCCTATGTATGCCGAGCTTTCGGACGATGAAGTGAAACATGTTGTAAGCGCACTTAATTCATATTGAAAAATAAGTTATGAATTTTTCAGTACGAGAACTTCATCGAAATGAAGATTCCATACTCATTTCATTTCTTGACGAGTTGGGAAAAAACAACCCATCGGTTTTGGGTTATCACTATCCACTTTACCGCGATATGTTGGAAAATTGTAGCGTAGGAAAATCAATTTCACTTGGTTGTTTTGCAAACGAAATATTGGTGGGATTTCTTCCATTAGTGATGAAAGAATCGGAAGGTGAATGCACCTTTTCTTCCATGCCTTTTTTCGGCCCAAATGCGGGTGTTGTTTGCGATTACGAAAGTCTTGATTGTGAAAAAATACACGAACAATTACTTCGTGCTTCTTTGGTTTGTGCACAAGAAAAAAATGCCGTAAGTGTTTCTTATTACACTCCATTTCACAACAATTCTACACAGAAATATTATGCTCAATATCTGACAGATAGTTATGTTGTAGAAAAAAACACCACCTTTATTGAGTTAGAAACTTATGAGCCGGACAGCAGCTTACGTTATGATTTGCGCAAGGCTGAAAATGCAGGGGTAAAAATTATTGCCGCTCGAAATGAGGACGACATTCTTGCAATGAATAGTATTTATCAAAAAAATTGTAGCGACTATGGCATTCCTCCCAAACCATTGGATTGCCTGCGATTTTTAATAAACCAAAGTGCAGAAAATGGCAGTACCACCACTTGGCTCGCCACTATTGATGATAAAATTGTAGCCGGCCTTGTTATGATTTTTTCGCCTAGTACTGCGAGTTATTATTTGCCCTGTTCTGTGCATGAGTACCGCACACAACAACCCAGCACTTTGCTTATACATCACGCCATGCTCGAAGCAAAAAGGCGAGGAATAGAATATTGGAATTGGGAATCATCGCCTTCCAAAGAAAGTGGTGTTTACAAATTCAAAAAAAAATGGGGGTCGCTGGACGGCCACTACAAAATTTTTGTAAAGCCCCTACGTGACGTTTCATATTTTAGATCGCAAGGTGTGGATGGCATCAGCAAGCGTTTTCCTTATTACTTTGTGTTTCCATTTAATCAATTGGTAGAAGCATGAAAATAGCCATCATCGGAGCCAACTATGTGGCCAACATTGCACTAGATTTTGGCCAACAACAATATCCAGATGCGAAGTTTTTTTTCATTGATGATGATCCTCTGAAATCAGGCATGGAGTTTTTCGGAATACCTGTGCTAGGAAGTACCTATGATTTGGAGAGCGGCAAAATTGAATGCACTTCTTTTATCAATTGTATAGGAGGCAAACACATGCGCCTTCGAAAAGAACTTTCAGAACGAATAATAAAATCAAACATTTCGGCCATTAATATTATTCATTCTTCTTTCATAAAAGGCAAAGGCGCACAGTTGGGCCAAGGAAATTTAATTAGTGCCAATGTTTATCTGGGACAAAACTCCACTATTGGCAATCACGTTTTTATGGCTGCAGGCTGCATTGCCGACCACGACAATTTGATTGGTGATGGTTGCTACTTTGGTGCCGCTGTCACGCTTTCGGGCTGCGTATCTGTTGGCGAGTGTACCTTTTTTGGAAGTGGGAGCACTGTCCTTCCTTCCATATCCATTGGCAGCAATTGCACTATTGGCGCTGGTGCCGTAGTCTTAAAAAATGTACCCGACAATACCACAGTTGTTGGTGTTCCGGCAAAACCTCTTTTCAAATGAAGTTATCAATAGTAGTTCCCGTTTATTTCGAAAGCGACTTGGTGAAGGTGGCCCACGAAAGAATAAAAACTGAAGTACAAAAAAATTTTATTGAGGTAGAAATCATCTTCGTGGATGATGGAAGTACGGACGACACCTTCGAACAGCTCAGCCAATTGGCGGCAAAGAATGCCGAGGTGAAGGTGATAAAATTCAGCGCAAATGCTGGTTCACACATGGCCATTAGAGCTGGTTTGGCATACGCTACGGGTGATGTGGCTTGTTTCATAGCGTGTGATATGCAAGAGCCTCCGCATCTAATTCACGAAATGTATCAAGCCCTGCACGCGCCTTTCGAAATAGTGTGGGCTGTGAGAAATACCCGAAAAGATCCGCCACTTGGTGTGCTTTTCAGCAAGACATTTTATTTTTTTGCTAGAAGAATTGTCTCTAAAAATATTCCACCAAGTGGTGCAAGTATGTTTCTCATTTCGCGCAAGGTGCTTGATGCTCTGAAACTATATGATGAGCGCAACCTTACTTTGGAAGGACTGTTTGCCACCATGGGTTTCAGAAGCAATTATGTAAAATATGAGCGCAAAGAACGAATAGCTGGAAAGAGCAAATGGACACTTGGAAAAAAAATGAAATTGTTCATTGACTTCTTTGTAGCCTACTCTTATTTCCCCATAAGATTTGTGAGCGTGATGGGAA
>JAYSWI010000017.1:0-2929 GCA_043718125.1 Flavobacteriales bacterium | reverse complement strand
TCACCCGCGCAATCACCTCAGCAGTCTTCTCATCACTTTCTTCTGAGTCAGCAATAAAAACAGCAATCGTAAAATGTCTTCCATCGGGCAACATCACAATGCCGACATCATTGCATCCTTGTATTATTCCATCCACAGTGCTTCCGGTACCTGTTTTGTGCGCTGCCACTGTTCCCTCCGGTAATAGGCCTTTCAGCCTGTCAGGCCCCGATGTTGCGTTTACCATAGCATTCCACAGTAGCGGTTGAGTTTTGTCAGAGAGTATTTGTTTCTGATAAAATTTTTCGAGCAATTGCGCCATTGCTTTGGGTGTGCACCAATTGGCTTGAACATTTTCATGCAGATGTACAAAGTCAGTGGTGATGGCAATGTCTTGAATACCCTGCGCATGGGCAAATGAGTCAACCACCGCTGTTCCGCCAACACGTTCGAAAATTTTGTTGCTGGTAACGTTGTCACTTTGGCCAATTGAATACATAAGCACTTCTTCAATAGTCAGTTCAAATGGAACTTTTGGATGGTCTTTCAAAAGCTGAGCACCACCTCGTTGTTTCATGTCCTCAGCGTCAAACATCCACGTTTCATCCAACGGAATTTTTCCCTTATCCACCTGATGCATTAGTGTAAGTGCTTCAGGAAACTTGCACACACTCATCATCGCAAATTGTTTGTCGCCATTGAATGAAAGTGTGTCACCATCGGGTGTGATGATGGCCACACCTACCACTGCGCGGTACTCTGAAATGATGGCCGATATAGAATCTCTCAATGCTGCGTTAGATTTCTGAGTTGGCGCAGTTGGCTTGCTTTCATTGGGGGTTGGTTGAGAGCATGAAGCCATGATGAAAATAAAAACAGAAAGGAGCGAAGTGTATTTCATTCTAAAGGTGTGATTGATGGTTGTGTTTATTGTTGAGTGGTTCCCATGGAACTTATGACGACTCTAATTTGCACCCCATAAATCAACTACCTATTTACCCATGAAATCATTTTTCAACATTGCAGTTGCTGTTCTTTTTTCGTTGCCGCTAATCGCCCAAAACGAACCATCATGGATGCGCTATGCGGCCATCTCACCTGATGGCAACACCATTGCCTTCTGCTACAATGGGGACATCTATACGGTGCTAACAACAGGCGGAACTGCCTTGCACTTGACCCTTGCTGATGCCTACGACTTCATGCCCGTATGGTCGCCCGATGGTAAAAGCATCGCCTTTGCCTCCGACCGTTATGGCAACATGGATGTATTTCTCATTCCATCTGCCGGAGGCAATGCAACGCGCCTTACGTTTCATTCAGCTCCGGACTTGCCATCTGACTTTGCTCCTGATGGACAACAAATCTTTTTCAATAGCAGCCGGCTGGATGATGCAATGAGTGCACAACATCCCACAGGCGCGTTGCCTGAGTTATATTCCATTTCCATAAAAGGCGGTGCAGAAAAACAAGTGTTGACGGGTGCTGCACTTTGGTCGCGCTTCAACGCGAAAGGCGATGTGATGCTCTATCAAGACCAAAAAGGATACGAAGATGATTGGCGCAAACACCACACTTCATCCGTTACGCGCGACATCTGGATGTATGATGTAAATAAAAAATCGCACACACAACTCACTTCGTTCAATGGTGAAGATTTGAATCCGGTATTTGCCGCAGGCGAGCAAGCCATGTATTACACCTCTGAGCAAAATGGCAGTTTCAATATTTTCAGAATGGAGCTGGCGACAAAGGCTACGAAGCAAATCACTCAACACAAAGACCACCCTGTGCGTTTCATTTCGTGCAGCGATGCGGGCATGTTGTGCTACACTTTTCATGGTGAGTTGTACACCATCAAAGAAGGCGGCACATCACAAAAAGTGAAAGTTGCTATTGCTAACGATGCACGATATGCCACAGAAAAAATTGTTCCCGTGAAAGGCGCGGAAGAGTTGGCTGTTTCACCCAATGGAAAAGAAATAGCCTTCATCTCTCGCGGTGAAGTCTTTGTTGCTTCTGTTGCAGAAGGCACAACCAAGCGCATCACCAATACACCTGAACAAGAGCGTTCTGTTGAGTTCAGTCCTGATGGTCGCTCATTGATATATGCAGGTGAGCGGGATGGTTCGTGGAATTTGTATCAATCCACCATGGAAAGAAAAGAAGACGAATTTTTCTTTCTTTCTACCATCATCAAAGAAGAAGTGATACTGAATACACCCGCTGAAACATTCCAACCAAGCTATTCGCCCGATGGAAAGGAAGTGGCCTTTCTGGAAAACAGAACTGCCTTGAAAGTGATCAACCTGGCAACAAAAGCAGTGCGCGAAATACTTCCTGCGGAAAGAAATTATTCTTATTCCGATGGTGATCAATACTACGATTGGTCGCCCGATGGCAAGTGGTTTCTGATGGGCTATTTGCCCGGTGCGCAATGGATAGACCAAGTGGGTCTTATTTCTTCTGACGGCAAAGGCACTATCAAAAACCTAAGTGAAAGCGGTTATGGTGCTTATGGTCCAGACTGGATGATGGATGGTAAAATGTACATCTACTACAGTGCGCGTGACGGCAAGAAAAATCACGCATCGTGGGGTGGAGAGCAAGATGTGTATGCACAATTTTTTACACAAGAAGCTTGGGATGAATTCAATATGAATGAGGAGGAATATGCGCTTTATAGCGAGGCGAAGAAGAAAAAAGAAGAGGAAGAAAAGAAGAAAAAAACTGATGATGAGGAGAAGAAAAAGGACAAGGCCAAAAAGAAAACGGATGATGAAAAGAAAAAGGAAGAAGAATTGAAGCCTATCAAAATTGACTACACCAATTTGGAAGACCGCAAAAAACGTTTGACCATTCACTCCTCTGATTTGTCATCAGCGTATGTGTCCAAAGACGGTAGCAAACTTTTTTACATGACCAAGTTTGAGAAGGGTTACGATTTGTG
>JAYSWI010000160.1:0-2339 GCA_043718125.1 Flavobacteriales bacterium | reverse complement strand
TCCAGCATTTTCTGACTACTGTGGTGGATGCGCGAAAGTGTTTCTGACTTCGCGCTTTCGTCTTGCTTCTGTTGCCCGCTCAATATTCTTATACTACTCAGTGCGCTACCAATGTCATCGTGCAAGTCGCGCGAGATGCGGCTGCGCACAGTTTCCAGTTGTTTCATCCTACGAATGCGTTGGCGATATATGAAATAGATACCAGCACAGAAGAGCAGACACAATAGCACAACAAACCACCACGTCTTAAAGAAATATTCAGGCAAGGTGAAAGAATAAAGTACAACGCCTTTCCTCCATTCGCCACCAACTTTTACACTCACTGTAAATTGGTATTTACCGGGTGGAATGTTCGCATAACTCGCGGTTTTGTTTTTGCCTGCAAGTATCCAATCTCCATCCAATCCTTCCAGTTGGTAGCGGTACTCAAATCCGGCCGCATGACTCAAGTCAACAGCAGTGAATGCAAAGTCAAAGTGATTTTCGCCCGGATAGAAATAGCGTGGTTGCAGCGCATCATCTTGTCCTTCCACTTTTACGGAGGTAAGAAAAACATTTGGAGTTGCAGGCTCTTGCAACACATCATCCGGCTTGAATGAAATAACATGCCCACTGCAACTGAAATACATTCTTCCGCTGTGACTATCGAACAGACTTGCGCTATTGAACTCAGCAGCCGGCAAGCCATTCATCTCACTAAAATTAGTGAACGTGCTTTTGGAATAATCAAAACATGAGAGGCCCTGCACTGTGCCAATCCACACTCTGCCGCTGCCATCCAACTCCAAGCTATACACATCATTCGAAGGCAAGCCATCCAAGCGTGTGAATTGTTGCATTTCATTTTTGACTATATCATATCTGAACAATCCTTCGCGCACCACGCCAAACCAAACCACATTTCTTTGCGCAGCCACGCAATACGATTCGTTATTGAAATTCATGTTGGCTGCTTCAGAATTTCTTGGATGAATTTCCTCAAACGCATCAGTCTTGCAATTCCATTTTATCAATTTGCCATCGAGCTTGCTGCGCACCATCCACACATTGCCAAGTGCATCCTCTATCATGTCATACGCATTTGCGATGAGTAGAAATTGCTGATGTGGTTTCAACGCTTTGTCATTCACATAATGAATTGTGGTGCCTGATGCAAAGTCATGTCGTAGCACTCCAAATCCTGCTGCCAAGCTGACCCAGATGTGGTTGTGCGAGTCTATCAAAACACAGATGAATGATTTATCCTTCAAGTCATCAGGCATCCAATCAAAGGAGGCGCACATGTTCGTTGTAGGAGAATATGTGTTCAGGCTTTTCCAACCACCAAGCACTATTTCATCATCATTTATCGAAGCCATGCTTCTTGCTCCACCCTCCACATAAGCAACAGGAACTGACACAGATTTTCCATCTTCAATTCGAAAGATGGATTTCACATCGCCTTCGTTTTTTATGTAATACATCTTGCCACCGTGCAACAAGAATTGCTGCGCAAAAACATTTGTGGTTTGAATAAAAGATTTTGCAATGGGCAAAACATCGAAGTGAGTTTTTTTCTGCGACCATTGGTAGAGGCCGCTTTCAGAGGCAATCCATAAGTTGCCTTGTGTGTCGCGCATGATGGCGTTGCAGGCCGAAGGTGAAGATTTTTTTTCATTCAGCGGAAGCATCGCACAACTGAAGTCGATCATGTTCACAGCAGCCAAACCATAGTCACCGGCAAGCCACAGTGTGTTATCATCCAACTGAAAAATATCTTGTGTGGAGCCGTTGAATGCAGGCTGCTGCGAACTCACTGCAATGCTATGTTGTATGCTCTGGCTTTGCATATCCATTACAAAAGGATTGAGCGACCATTGCGAAAAAACCATGCGATGACTATCATGTAAAAAAAGCGCTGCAGTGATACATGCGCTCGTCTGCAATTGATTGAATTCAGTTTGCGATGCACTTGCTTTTATAACCTCATCCTTCGCAGGGTTGTAGCAGAGCGTACTGCCGCACGAAGGGAAATAGATGAGGCCATCAGCATCCATTGCAGGCTCAATGAAATCGCGCGCGGTGTTTCTGTTTTCCTCAGGCAACAGCTCCATGAGATTTTTTCGCAGACTAAAATCCGCATTCAATTCAAGCAGCAGTTTTTCGCCACCTACATACCAACGCTCACCCAACCTCACCATATAGTTGATGAGTTCTTTACTGAGGAAATTGAACATGCTGTTGTCGAGCAATTCGTTTTCGAAACGTTGTGTACTGGTGTTAAAAACACTCACACCATGATTGGTGCTGATGAATAGAATGTCTCCAAACGCTGTGATACCATTCACCGAATTGCCACT
>JAYSWI010000159.1:0-2340 GCA_043718125.1 Flavobacteriales bacterium | reverse complement strand
ACCGCAACATGGGCAACCGCAACATGGGCAACCGCAACATGGGCAACCGCAACATGGGCAACCGCAACATGGGCAACCGCAACATGGGCAACCGCAAGGGGTTGCCCCTACCAATAAAACCGTTGGCGAAATGGTGGGTGCATACAAATCCTTGGTGGCAAATGCATGTTTGGACCTTTGGAAAATGAAATGGGCGGGGGTGAACCCCGCACCCTACATGGGAAAATTGTGGCAACGCAATTATCACGAACACATCATACGCAATGAACAATCGTATCAAAACATTTCAAATTATATCATAAATAATCCGGCAAAATGGAAGGCAGATAAATTTTACAAACCATAGAATCAAACACCTTACTAAAATTAAAAGCCATACAAACACGAACTCTAAAATTGACAAACAGTTTCATCAATGTTTTGGTACACCATCCTGAAAGCGGAATTGGTTATCAATTAGTTTAAGTAAATTTGAAAAGTGGTAAAGTATCACATCAACATAAAGTCCGCAATTCAGAATTATTGATGTTAGAAAAAAACGAAAACATTACCTTTAAAGACATTGAGAAAATTGAATTGGAATACAGAAAATAGGTAACCACCGCACATTACAAGCACATTTCATTTTTTGCAACCGCTTCCAAATAGCTATAGAGACTACACAAAAGGACACCGCCTTGAACTTATACCATTTCTAATTAAGGCTTACTGAAAAAGTCAAACTTACATTGGCTGTAGTAGTTGATTGCTCCGCAATTTTTTTTCTCAACCACAGAAGCACAAAGAACGCAAAGGCTTCGCAGAGTTTGTCTCAAATTGTTTCAGGTTATTTTGCTCTATAATGTTTGAAAGTTGAGACTGGTTCAAACTATTTGAACAAGAAAAGTGCAAAGGTTTTCATAAGATAGTGTCGAATTCCATGCACCACCGTTGATACAACTTTTGTCAACGCATAATGAGCAAGCGGATTATACTTTTTAGTAGGCCCTAATTATGAATTGGTCTGTTTTATTTTGCGCCTCACTTGTGTTCTCTGCGGAGGTGAGAAAATGGCTGGCCTACTTCATAATTAGAAACGGTATTAAATCGCTTCAAACAAAGTGCTTGAGTGCCTCAAACTATCGCTTCGTATCAAAAAAAAGTCTGCTTCCTTCAATAAGTATAGGTAATCGAACTCATTTTTTTCTCTACGAAAATGTCGTTGGCTACATCCATCATTTGAGTGGCGGTGATGGCATTTATTTTCTCGAAAAGTTCTTCCAGTGTATCAATACGGTTGAAGAGTGATAGGCTTTTTGCGAGGTTAAACATCAGTGCGCTGCCACTGTCTTGGGCTAGGCCTATTTGACCAATCATTTGTTTTTTGGCATCGCTCAGTTGGCGGGTAGTGAGTTTTGCTTTCTTCAAAATATTCAACTCCTTCCAGATAAGTGCTATGCTTTTGTCGAGGTTTTTTTTCTCCGTTCCGACATATATTGAAAACACGCCTGTGTCGCTGAAAGGTGCATAGTTAGAGTCCACATGATAGGCTATGCCGTGCTTCTCACGAATGTTCATGCTAAGTCTATTGTTCATAGCAGGGCCACCAAGTATGTTGTTGAGCAACGAAAAAGCTGGTCTGCGCAAGTCGTTGTAGTCGTAAGCCAAACCGCCAATCACATAGTGTACTTGGTGGATGTCTTTCTTCATCACCAAGTGTTGTGGTTTGTAAGTCGGGAGCTTTACAATATTTGGTTTTGTTTTGCTTAATTTTATGCCAGCAATGGACTTCTCAAGCAATGCCCGCAAAACATCTACATCCATATTTCCTGCTGACGAGAAGATGATTCGCTCTGCGGTAAAGTTTCTTTTTCGGAAAGAAACAAGATGTTTGGTTGAGAATAAATCGAGACTTTTCTCACTACCCAAAATGGATCTTCCCAATGGGTGGCCGGCAAAAACAAGCTCGTCAAACTCTTCGAAAATCATGTCGCTTGGCGAGTCTTTGTAGCTGTTTATTTCATCCAGAATCACTTCCTTTTCTTTATCTATCTCCTTAGCTGGAAATGAAGCATTGAAGGCAATGTCGCATATAAGTTCTATCGCTCTTTCAAAATGTTCTTTGAGAAATGAAGCATGTACCCACGTCTCCTCTTTGGATGTAAAAGCATTGAGCTCGCCTCCCACCGCATCCAGCCTACTCAGTATATGGTGGGTCTTTCTTTTCTGTGTTCCTTTGAAGAAAGCATGCTCCATGAAGTGTGCTAAACCATGTTCATTTTTTAGCTCATCACGGCTTCCTGCTCCTATCATAATGCCACAATGGGCTACCTCTCTGTCCATGGGTTGGTGTACCACACG
>JAYSWI010000158.1:0-6779 GCA_043718125.1 Flavobacteriales bacterium | reverse complement strand
TTCCAACATATTTGCCCGAAGTGGATTTGTTCGACCTGCTTTTTAAAGACAGCATACAAGCCGCTATAACAGGCCGACCATTGAATGAAAAGGAACTCGAATATTTCAAAGGGCAAAATAAATTGCCGGAAAGTATTTTGTTCGCTTGGGATGCCGTTGCGCTGGTGGTGCATCCTTCCAACAAAGACACCACTCTAACAATAGCACAAGTGCGCGATATTTTTCAAGGAAATATTTCCAGTTGGAAAGAAATCAACGATCCAACAAGACGTGATGGAATCAATGTTGTTTTTGATAATAACAAATCAACCAATGCACGTTTCATCAGAGAAAAATTATTAGAAGGAAAAGAATTTCCGGCCAATTGTTTTGCGGTGCAAACCAACGAGGAAGTGATCAACTATGTGAGTGAAAATAGCAGTGCAATGGGAGTCATCAGTTTGAATTGGATAAGTGACAATGCGGACAAGAATGCACAAAAATTTTTAGAAAAAATAAAAGTAGTGGGAATTGTGGACACGACAAATTTGCACAAACCGAATATGCCAAGAAAACCATATCAGGCTTATGTTTTTGACAAGTCGTATCCGCTCACAAGAGAGGTCTATTATATACGCACTGGGCTGAGTGCTTCGCTTGGCACAGGCTTTGTCAACCACCTGCTTACGGACAAAGGCCAATTGATAATAGACCGCATTGGCATGGTTCCAAAAACACCAACAGAACGAATATTCAAAATCACAGAGTAAATATTTAATTGTGAAATTCTTAATCAACAATCAACCTTCAATTATGAAAAAATCTTTTGTATGGATGAGCGCATTTGTCATAGCGTTTTCATTCAACACAGTTGCTCAAACCACCAAAGATGATGCAATACACAAGTCACTAAACGAACGCTATGAATCTGCTGAGGCAGACTTGCTTGAGTTGATAGCCAAAGAGCCAATGAATGGGGAATTGTACCACGCTGCAGGCGACAATTATATGTACTGGGGCGAGCTTGAAAAATCCGAAACGATGTACCGCAAGGGGATGGAAGTGACGCCAATGAATCCTTCGAATTATGCAGGTTTGGGTCGCATAGCATGGCTCAATAAAAATGATGCAGTGAACACAGCACAATTTGCAAAGGCGATTGAAATAATGACTACAAGAAGCAACAAAGTACCTAAGCCTTTGCAACAGCTTACCTATTTGAAAATGGCTGAAGTCTATATACAAAACGAAAGAAAAAATATTGATAAGGCACTAGAGTACATCAATAACGCTATGAATTTGAATCCCGAAAATCCGGAGGTTTATATTCAGCTTGGCGACTACTACAGCGAGCGTGATGGTGTAAACCTCAGCAATGCAATCATGCAATACAACATGGCACTTGAAAAAGATCCGAAATACACCAGAGCACTTTTGCGCAAAGGCGTTTTGTATGTAAAAATAAAAGCTTGGGATGACGGCCTTAATTATTACAATGAAGCCATCACGGTTGACCCAACATTTGCTCCTGCATACAGAGAAAAGGCGGAATTGCTTTATCAGGCACAACGTTATCCAGCGGCTATTGAAGCCTATGGCAAATACCTTGAATTGAACAACAGTTGTCGGGTTCAACAGCGTTATTCTCAA
This sequence comes from Flavobacteriales bacterium, assembly GCA_043718125.1. Classification (GTDB taxonomy): domain Bacteria; phylum Bacteroidota; class Bacteroidia; order Flavobacteriales_D; family Sanyastnellaceae; genus JANNVZ01. The sequence continues at coordinate 5,150 of JAYSWI010000158.1, read as the reverse complement.
TTTGTTTTTCTTACAAAAGACTACAAACGAGCAATAGCGGAATTAGAAAAGTCATTGACCTGCAATACCGAAAATACTATGATGTACCGCTTGATTGGATACGCTGCTTACGAGACCGGGGATTTTGCCAAAGGAACAGAAAACCTCAATCGTTTTTTTGAAATGGCAAAAGCCAAAGGCAAACCAACTATCGTGGGAAGTGATTATGGTTACAAAGGAAAATTGCTTGCAAAAACAGGGCAAGATTCATTGGCACTGTTGGCCATTCAAGAAGCCGTTGTTTTTGATTCTTCATACATAGAAGGTTATGGCGAAATGGCTTCCATCTATCAAAAACAAAAAAAATATGACAAAGCTGCGGAGTGTTTTCAAATGAAAATTTCAAAGAGTAAAGAGCCAGCAGCTTTGGATTATTATTATTTGGGCATAGCCAGGTATTTCAACAAAGAATATGCGATTGCGGATGCTGCGTTTGAAAAGGCAGAAGCCAAATATCCTGATGCCACTTTTTGGAGAGGTCGCAGCAACAATAGACAAGAGTTGGATGTAAACCAACCCACAGGATTGGGCAAACCTTTCTTTGAAACATATATTCAAAAAGCCAGTGCGGATGCAAAAGCAATCGAGACCAACAAGAAAAACCTTCTCGAATCTTACCAATACTTGGCAGCTTCTTATGGTGTTCAGCTCAATTATGATTGCGCCAAGGTGGCATGGAGTAAAGTGATTGAGCTTGATCCTGCAAATGCGAATGCCGCGTTGGCTATGTCAGATAAAAATATTATGGATGCGCTTGGAACCTGCCTTTTATTTCCGCCAAAACCATAACGAAGTTTGAACCAATAAAAAAAAGCCTTGAATTTTTCGAGGCTTTTTTTTATCAATAATCATATCGAGAAACTCACTCAAATTATGAAAGTTTGTCTGCTAACAATTTCATCTCCAACATCGGAGATTTTTTGCCATAAAGAATACGATATACCGTATCCGCAATTGGGATTTCTGCTTGAAATTTTTTGTTGATTTCGTGTATGCCTTTGGTGGCGTAATACCCTTCCGCCACCATGTTCATTTCTATGGTAGCCCACTTCACGCTATAGCCTTTTCCTACCATAGTTCCAAAAGTTCTATTGCGCGAGTAAGGCGAATATGCAGTCACCAATAAGTCGCCCAGATATGCGCTGCTTTTTACATCGCGATGTATTTCATGCACAGTATCTAAGAACCGCTCTATCTCTCGGATGGCAGCACTAATAAGCACTGCTTGAAAATTGTCGCCATATCCCAATCCGTGACAAATGCCTGCCGCAACGGCATATACATTTTTTAGGATGGCCGCCAGTTCAGTCCCAAATACATCTTCAGTTGTACTTGTTTTTATGTAGCGGCAAGCCAATAGTTTTGCCATCACTTGGGCTTTCTCTTCATCATGACAGGCAATGGTGAGGTATGAAAGTTTTTCCAGAGCTACTTCCTCCGCGTGGCAGGGGCCGCATACCAATCCTATCTGATCATAAGGCACATGCAACTGCTTGTGAAAATACCTTGCTGGTATAGAATCAAACTCATTGATGATTCCTTTGATGGCAGAAAACAGTACCTTGTTTTCTAGTCCGGTTGGTTGGTGTTGCGAAATGGTTTCATGCAAAAAAGCGGATGGAATTGCAACCACTAAATAGTCGCTGTTATCAATTACTTCTTGAAGATTGTCTGTTACATTTAATTTGCTGTTATCAAATTCTATACTCTGTATATAATGTGGATTGTGTCCAAATTTTTGGATGTTTTCAATCGCCTCTTTACTGCGCATCCACCATTGCACTTTGTCCATGTTGTTGCACAACAATTTTACTTGCGCAGTTGCCCACGAGCCACCACCCAAAACACCAACACGAGGATTGTCTATTTTTTCCATAACGAGGCGAATGTAGAAAGGCGCATTTTATTTATTGGGGAAAGCAAATATTTAGTCACTTTCGAAAACGCAATTGATCTATTGTAATAATCGCCAATTACTTTATGAGGCATTTTGAAAAATGCAGTTGTTTTAAGTTTTAATAGAACAACAATTTCTATTACGAATTAAAATGTGCGCATCACTTTTAAAACCATGTAGCACGAATCGAATGCTGTTTTTGGTCAAACCTTCCAATCCAAAATCCGTTTACCTTCGCCAAGTTGAAAAAAGCAACAGCTATATTATTGATTGGCCTCTATGTGATTCTTTCCATTGGCATTCAAGTGCATTTGCATTTTTGCAGTGGCAAGTTGGTGCAGGTGGCTATCAACCGCGATATCGAGGACTGCTGCGACCAAACAAACAATGGCCCTAATAAAAACAGCATAACCAAAAATTGCTGTTCCAATCAATACTTAGATTTTTTAATTGATGATGAACACCGCAATTCATCCGCTTTCAAATTGCATACACTGCATCAAATTGACTTAGTAAAATCTTTTTTTAATAATGAATTTGATGAAGCAAAGGCAACGAGCTACAGTGCTTCTGATAGCAGTCCACCTATTCTAACCAAGCGTTTTCTTCGTTTCTCTTCGCTAGTTTTCTACGCTTAGTAAATTCTTTTTTTAACCCAAATTCTTGGGCCTGCGTGTTGGTTTATTCCGACATATTATTTTTCGTTTACTTCAAATTTATTACTTTAAAAAATCATTGATATGAAACTCATTTTCAAAATTATTATGCTCAGTATTGTGGCGTCACTGATGTCATTTGTTGACAAGAAGAAAGCTCCAAAAACAATCACTACCACTATATGGGTAGCAGGCGTATGTGGCCTCTGCGAGGAGACTATAGAAAAAGCAATGGACACCAAAGGTGTTGTTGCAGCAGACTATATTCTCGATACCAACACACTCAACATTACCTATAAACCGCACAAAATTTCTGAATCGCAAATACACTATTTGCTCAATGAAATTGGATACGACACGGACAAGCAAAAATGCACCGAGGAGCAATACCTAAGAACCAAACATTGCTGTCGCTATCGCAATATGGAAAAACATTAAGAGACGATGAAGTATCTATTTCTAAATACTTTTTTACTGCTTGGTTTTATCTCCAGTGCACAAAAAATATCTGGGGTTATTACAGACGCAAAGACAAACGAGCCATTGGCATTTGCCGCTATCGGTTGGAAGGGCACGCAGTTGGGCGTATGGTCGGATATAAATGGAAAATTTGAAACCGAAAAACCACTCGGTGCAACGCATCTCATTTTTTCTTATGTAGGATATATATCAGACACTGTTGAGTACAGAAACGAAAAAATTCTGAATCACAAACTGAATCAGAGCGCGAATGGCCCAACAGTGGTTTTCGATGGCGATATGCCGGCCACACACATCACAGGCCGTAATCCACAATTGTTTCAAGTACTTGGCGAAAAAGAATTGTGCAAAGCGGCTTGTTGCAACCTACGCGAAAGTTTTGAAACCAACGCGAGTATTGACGCCTCGTTTGCTGATGCTATTACTGGAACACGGCAAATAAGAATGCTTGGGCTGGATGGTAAATACACGCAGATGATGTTTGACAATATGCCAGCAGTGCGCGGTTTGGCAAGCACCTACGGATTGACTTATGTGCCGGGCACATGGGTAAAAAACATCTACATCGCTAAGGGCGTGGGCAGCGTAACAGCCGGATATGAAAGCATCACAGGGCAAATAAATGTGGCCTATAAAAATCCTGACAATGCGGAAAGGTTAGCCATAAACGGATATGGAGGCAGTGGAGGACGCATGGAGTTAAATGTGATTTGGAAACCCAATGCAGGCGATAACAAAGAAGGCGATGAGGATGCTCTAATGATGAAAAAAGTTTCGAATGATAAGAGACATGGCGTTCAATTTCATCCCGTCCTTTTAGCACATGGTGCCATGTCCACCTTGCGCACCGACCACAATGGCGATGGCTTCTTGGATAATCCATTGTTCAACAACATCATTCTTCGCAATGAGTGGCTTATGAAAACAGGTGGCGGACTTGGCGGTCAATATGCAGCATCATACACACACATTAGCAACTTAAGTGGCAAGTTGGAATATGACCCACTGGATGAAGTGCGCTCGCAACTATGGGGTGTCAATGTGACCACAGATCGTTATGACTTGAGTGGTAAAACGGGCTATGTATTTAAAGATAAAGACTGGAAAAGTTTTGGCTCGCAGCTTAGTGCTTCATGGCACAATCAAAATGGCAACTATGGTTTCAGGCAATATGAAGGAGCACAATTGAGTGTAAGGGCAAATCTACTTTTTGCATCGAGAATCAAGAATGATGATCATAAATTCACGACAGGTATCAGTTATACCTATGATGATTACAAAGAAAGATTATTCTTCAAAGCGTTTCCTCCTGTGCCTATGTCATCGCTTAACTTAAATAGGATGGAAACTGTGCCGGGCGTGTTTGGCGAATACACTTGGAACTATAACGAGCGATGGATAACTGTGGCTGGTTTGCGTGCAGACTATCACAATATTTTCGGTTTGCTTGTCACACCAAGGCTGCATACGCGCTATAGCCTTAGCGATCATACGCACATCAAACTATTGGCAGGAAAGGGTTACAGAACACCCAGTTTGTTGATGGACAACGTTGGCATTCTTGCCGGCAACAGAAATATTTTGATAGAAGGAAATAATGAATCAGGTTTGTTCGGACTAAAGATGGAAGAAGCCTGGAACTTTGGTCTGCTGCTTACATCCAAATTTAAAATGAACCATCGCGATGCCGTATTGAGCTTGGATGTCTATCGCACAGAGTTTGTAAACCAAGTGGTGATGGATATGGAAGAAGCTGCTGTAGTTCGCTTTTACAACCTGATTGGAAAAAGTTATAGCAACAGTGCGCAGGCAGAGTTTCAATGGTCGCCTATGAAGCGATTGGAGTGGCGTTTAGCGTATCGATGGTTGGATGTGCGAGCACAATATAACACTGGTTTGTTGGAGAAACCATTGGTGAACAAGCACCGCGCTTTTACCAATCTTGCATATTCTACCAAAGAAAAAAGCAAGGGCCAACATTGGCGTTTCGATGCCACGCTACAATGGATTAGTGCAAAGCGAATTCCTTACGCTGCAAAACATGACGAGGTGCACACCGTAGCCGATCAGACCTATTC
>JAYSWI010000157.1:0-2341 GCA_043718125.1 Flavobacteriales bacterium | reverse complement strand
AGGTACTAGCACTGCTAACCCTGCCTTGTTTGAAGGCAACAATTTAAGATTGAATGATTGCTATTTCATCAACAATCAAAGCCATATTTTCATGAGTGGTGTAAATGGGATCAATCCACTTCAACCGCAGAAAAATATTTTTTTAGGTTGTCAATTTTTGTGGGATGATGATTACGTTAACCACTTCAGTACTGGTTTTCAAACTACCTCTACCGCTGTCAAACTCCAATATTGTTACGACTTTAAGATTTATGCTTGCGAGTTTGAAAACACAAGTACAAATGCTAATTGGGCCACAAGAGGTACTGGCCTATTTATTCAAAACTCACATGTGTCGGTTAATGGTCCATTAGCTGCAAGCAACACTAATTATTATAAGTTCGAAGGTTTTGACAATGGAATTCGACTTGACTTCGTTGGTGCTGCATCTCTTATCAACTATGCTGGTACAAAAGTTCGAAATTCCCGTTTTCATCAAAATAGAAGGGGCATATATTTTAGCTCCACATCATCACAAAACGTTAGTTTAACGAATAATATATTTAACATGGGCTTCCCATTGGGCATAGCCGCATTGGACGACCAGTCTATTGGCAACAAATATGAAGGCATCCACATGAAAAGGGCACTGAACCCAATCATCACCGAAAACCACTTCAATGGCGAACCCAGCTTTGCACCCCCCACCGGTACCAACGATGCAAGCGCCACCATTGGCCTCACTATGTTCGCCAACAACACAGGCGATGTAGAAGTCTATAAAAACTACTTCACCAACCTGAACTTTGGCAACTTGAGCAATGGAGCCAACCGCCAAAGCAACCTAGTAGGCCTGCGCTATGTATGCAACATAAACACCGACAACGATGTGGACTTTGGCGTGGCCAATAGCTCGGTCATTAGAAGGGTGCAGGTGGATATGCCCAACTTTGTTGGAGATATAGACCACGCCACCGGCAACATCCTCAGCACGGACTTGCCGGGGACTACTTATGTGCAACACGTTTGGAATACGGGTACTGATGGAGCGAACGACAATACCAATACGAATATTTCGTATCGGGCATTCACTTCTGACCCAGCTCAAAATCCAACGGACATTACACAGACAACTGTTGTGTTGCAAGCAGAAAACACTTGTACTCCAATTTTATTCGGTATTCCTGAAGGCGAAAACATGATGGCCAACATTGGTGCAAAGGCACAGGCAGCAAGTGATGCACGGCAAGCATGGCAAGAGTCAAAATACTTGTATGATGCCTTACTTGATGATGGAACTACAGAGCAAACCAAAGAAGAAATAGACAATGCATGGAGTGGTGATGCGTGGGGATTGCGCACTGAAATGTTGGCAGCAAGCCCTTACCTTTCGCAAGAAGTAGCCTACACCATGCTGGACAAAACAACAGTATTCCCGCACGCTATGCAATTAGAAATTCTGCTTGCAAATCCCGATTTGGCAAAAGACGAAAAGCTATTGGTCTATTTGAACGAGAAGGACAATCCAATGCCAGAATACATGATAGAGCTGGTGAGAGCAGCAGGCAATCAAGCCACCTACAGAACAATTTTGGACAACGCAATGCAGAACAGCGAATCCGTGCACCAACAGGCATACTCAGAATTGATAAGAGCAAAAAGTGAAAGCGAGGACTATACACTTGCTCAGCATTTGTCCGATTTGGACATGATAGACTCTCCCTACATGGAATATACCCTTGCAGATTATGAAGCAGCCAACGGCCAGTTGCAGGATGCACTTTATAGACTTGAAGATTTAGTATTGAATCGTGACATGAGCAAAGAAGAATTGATAGCACACGATGAAATGATTACTTGGCTTAACTTGCATTCAGAAGTTGCAGATTGGTCTGCAATCAGCACTGCACAACTGAATACATTAGAGACTCTTGCATACAGCAGTACTCAATCTTTGGCAAGTGCAAATGCACAATCAATTCTTAACGAGTATTACCAAGGCGACTTCTACTCAGAAGCCAATACATCGTTTACAGAAATGGGCACAAGGTCTTCACACATTAGCAAAGAAAATGTAAGTGCTGCCATTCAAGTTTACCCTGTGCCAGCAGATGAGTTTATCAATGTGCAATTGCATTTGACAAAATGGAATGAAACAACTGCAATGCAAGTGTTCAATACCAACGGCCAACTCATTGCCGAATTGAAAATCATTAATGCAGAACAACAGTTGATTTTGCCAACTCTTGATTTGGCATCTGGAGTTTATCAAATCAAAATAATTCAAGATGGAAAACAATTGGAAGAACATGTTTTCACGGTTGCGCGTTAGTCTTGCAATTTCAATGAACAACAGAGCCAC
>JAYSWI010000156.1:0-2345 GCA_043718125.1 Flavobacteriales bacterium | reverse complement strand
GCTAAGGGATTTCGAAATGTAGAGAATTTTAGAATCGCCATATTATTCCATTGTGGTAAACTAGACCTAATTCCATCACGAAATTTCCTGTAGAACCTTTTATCAAGAAAACTGTCTATTGAAAAGTCATTGGAAATATTTACATTTTTGTTGGTTCACATTGGTGATGTTAATATGTAATTCTTGTGAAAAGGAAATAACCATAGACCTCCCAACTGTACCCCCAAAAATTGTGGTAGAGGGCAATATTTACAACAACCAACCTCCGATTATTTTTCTTTCTTGGACCCAAAGTTTTTTCAGCTCTACAAGCATAGCATCCATTGCCAATTCTTATATCCGAGATGAAAATGTGGTGGCTACAATTCATGATGGCGAGAATACCTACACGCTTCATCCACTTTGTTTGTCGGACATTCCGGAAGAATTGCAGGATGATGTGAGTGAAGCTTTGGGAATTCCAATAAGCCAATTGGAAGAACTAGATATATGCGCATATACCAACCTAGATATTGTTGGCATCGAAGGGACATTATACAAACTCACGGTTGACTATGAAGGCCACCATCTTGAAAGCACCACCAAAATTCCTGAAATTTTGGAGTTGGATACTTTATGGTTTGATGTTGTAAGCAGTTATCCAAATGATAGCCTTGGTTTTGTTTTCGGAAATATTACTGACCCTGACACCATTGGCAACTCCTATCGTTGGTTTGCAAAACGAATTAATCACTATGCGCAATGGGTGCCTGATGTCCATTTGCGTGGCGAACAAAAAGATGCACGTTACATCGCACCATTAGGTTCCGTTTTTGATGACGCTTTTTTCAATGGTCTCAGTTTTGAATTTGCTTATTATCGAGGTGACGAATCCAACACAGGCAAGTTTGATGACCTCAATCACGAGCGTGGTTTTTTTAAACGAGGTGATACCATTGCGGTTCGCGGATGCACTATTGACCGCCTTTCCTATCGCTTCATCAACAGTTTCGAAGACCAAGTGGCCAGTCAAGGCAGTCCGTTCGCCATACCATCCAATCTGCAAACCAATGTATCAGGAGGGCTTGGTGGTTTTATTGGTTATGGAGCAGTTTACGACACATTGATTTGTAATTAAACAATGTCTGATGAACAGGTTTGTGTTTATCTCGATCAACAATGATTTTCAATTTCATTTGCATTTTTTAAAATGGACCCACATTTTTTTGGCATTTGCATTCTAAAAAAAATGCAGTTGAAACTTTTGAAATAGAATCATCACAAATAAGTTTGAAAACAGTGATCTCATTTTTTATTTAAGAAAAAATTCGCACTCAAGTGCTTTATCAAAAAATGATTCGCCTTATTAAAAAAGAACTCTTACTCGAAATGCGTCAGAAGCATGCATTGGCGGGTATTTTACTTTATGTTTTAAGCAGTGTTTATGTCTGTTATTTGGGTTTCGAAAAAGTAGATTCTCCAAGAGCATTGGGCGCGCTTATTTGGATAACCGGCATCTTCACTGGTTTCAACGCAATGCAAAAAACATTTATCAATGAAAGTTCCGGTGTGCATTTATTCCTCTATACACTGGCCAGCCCGCGACAAATAATTTTGAGCAAAGCAATATATAATGCCGCATTAGTTGCTCTTCTCAATTTGGCAAGTGTGGTATTTTTTCTTTTGTTTTTTGGAGTGGATGTTCTACGAAACGCAGATGTTTTCCAATTGATCATTGGTTTGCTTTTGGGAAGCACCGGGCTAGGACTGGCACTCACCTTTGTATCCGGATTGGCTTACAAAAGTGGAACAGGAATTGGCCTCATTTCAGTACTTGGTTTCCCGATAATTATTCCACTGCTTATCACCATGGTGCGCCACACCAGATCGGCACTTGAAGGAGTCAGTATGGAAAGCAATGGGTTAAATTTAGTGGTGTTGTTGGTACTCAATTTAATTTCACTGTTGCTTAGTTGGATATTGTTTCCATACTTATGGAAGGAATAAAATGATTCATATCTAGAACACAACACAAACTAAAAAACAAGTAGATCATTCACAACAAAATCGCAGCGATTACAATTTGTAATACCACATATATAAAGCATGAATTCAAATCACGTGAGAGCACTCCTATTCATTTTACTCTTTTTTGTTTTAGCCTGTAAGCAAAAAAAGGAAACGCAATCTTCTTCTTACGAAAATCTTCAATCAAAACAAGAAGTTGTAAGTCGCTTGCCTTATGATATGGTAAATCCATTCATCGGCACTGGTGGCCACGGCCATACTTATCCCGGTGCTACTGCGCCATTTGGTATGGTACAGCTTTCACCTGACACACGCCTCGAAGGTTGGGATGGTTGTGG
>JAYSWI010000155.1:0-6842 GCA_043718125.1 Flavobacteriales bacterium | reverse complement strand
GTAAGTGAATTTATGACCTCTGCAACAAATACATTAACGGCAGAAAACGTTATCAGCACTTGCAGCTTTATGTATATTTTTCAGGACATTATTTGGATTAGCTAGTAATTATATTTAGTATTAGTAGATGGTTTATTCTAATAACGAGCAGTGGTGTTTGGAAACGCAGACAAGCGTTACGCAGATACATCATCGGATTTGAACAATGTACGCTTATATCAGCTTGATTGCGTAGCATTTTTTTGTGTCATAATGAACGGCATGAATACAGTAAATGTATGTTTACTGCGGCAGTTGCTGCCCCTGCTCACTTAAAAATACTGAGCCGCTCGGAGTCCAAACGCAACAGGATAAATAAGAGCATTGTAAATCCAATCAGCGAGGAACCGCCATAACTCATAAATGGTAGCGGGATGCCGATGATAGGTGCAAGCCCGATGACCATGCCGATATTGATGATGAAATGGATCATAAAAATAGAGGCAACACCATAGCCATAAATACGTGAAAATTGTGACCGTTGTCTTTCAGAAATCAGTATGAGGCGAATGATAAGAGCAACAAACAAAACGACTACTAGAAGGCTGCCTACGAAACCCCATTCTTCCGAAACGACACTAAAAATAAAATCTGTCCAACGTTCCGGCACGTACTTATTGCTTGTCATTGGCCCTTGCATAAAACCTTGGCCAATGAGGCCTCCATTGGCAACGGCAATTTTAGCCATTCGTGCATTGTAGCCTGGGTCATCGGGTTTTTTTAATACCACTTGGGGTTGTGGTTTGACCTCGGCAGGTGTCTCTTCGTTTTCTTGTTTTTGCTCCAGACCAAGCGTCACATAAATCCTGCTTTTTTGATGTGGCTCCAGCACACCATCAATAATATAATCTACGGAGTAAGAAAACAAAATGGAGGCGACAGTTGAAATAGACACTGCCAAAAGCAGCATTTTTCTTTTGCGCGGAACAACAAAATATTTAACCCCAAACAAGAGCAGAATGCCTAAGATAAAAATGATAATGATGGTAACAAAAACACCGCTTTGCTCTCCAAAAAAAGGATACACCACATTGGAATATCCCGAAAATATACTTGCCACTCCAAGCACAATGCTTCCAAGACCAACGAATAAAACATTGCCGCTAAGGCCCTCGCGGTAAAGCACAAAAGTGAATGCTATAAAGGTGAGCAAAGATCCCACATCTGGTTGCAATAGAATGAGAATAGCCGGCACTCCTATGATGGCGGCTGCGATAGACCTTGTGGTCCAGTCATTAAATTTCGCTTTAGTGGAGGAGATGTATTTGGCCAGCAGAAGTGCCACTCCAATCTTGGCAAACTCTGCCGGTTGCAGTCGGATGCTGCCCAGCGCTATCCAAGCTTGGTTGCCGCCTTGCGACTTGCCTATACCGGGAATAAGCACAATGCCCAGCAACAAAATAACGACTGCATAAATGATGTATGAAAACCGACTAAAAAAATCTGCCTCCATATATAGAATGAGCAGTGCTACAAAAAAGGCGACAACAATGAACCAAAATTGTTTGCCATATTCCTGCGAAAAATCATAGAGGGCAGGATGTTCTTCCACCAAAGCGGCACTGTAAATATTCATGTATCCAAAAATCACGAGGACAAGAAAAAGCAACACTGTAATCCAGTCCACATTGGCCATGATGTTTTTACGGGGTGCTTTCATCGGTCAAGAAAATTGGCGTCTAGGATTAGTTTTTCTCTTGATTTGCTTGAGGAGGCAATGGAATCGTTCAAATATTTCTCGACCAACAAAGTGGCTACCGGTGCGCTCCATGTTCCTCCGAAACCTGCATTCTCGGTGTAAACAGCAATTGCAATTTTGGGATTGTCCTTGGGCGCAAAACAAATAAAAACAGCGTGATCTTCTTTGCCTCCGGCATTTTGGACTGTCCCCGTTTTACCACATACTATAATGTCCTTCAAGGCGGATCTCCAAGCGGTGCCTCCTGGTTGCATTACTTTTTCCATGGCGTTCACCACCGTTCTGAAATGTGCGGTATCAAATCCCAAATCGTATTTCACCAAAAACTCTTCGCGCGGTTTGCCCTCCAAGCCCATTTGTTTTACGGTATGTGGAGGCACGTACCAACCACGGTTGGCGAGTATCACCGCCATGTTGCACATTTGCAATGGGGTCACCAGCATCTCGCCCTCGCCTATGCTCAAGGAGTAAATGGTGGAAAAGGCCCATTGTTCTTTTCCATACCAACGGTCATAAAAATCGGTGTCGGGAACATCGCCCTTTTTTACTCCCGGAATATCTGTTTTGAGATCGGTGCCAAAACCAAAACGGGTCATTCGCTCGGTCCACAATTGAAGGCCAAGTCGGGCATCTCTAAATCGGCTTTGTTTGTCTCTATCGCCTTCTATCACACGTTGCATCACGCCTCTGAAATAAGGGTTGCAAGAATGTACAATGGCCATTTCCAAATCATCAAAACTGTGACTGCCATGGCAGCCTATGATGCCTCTGTTGCAATGTATTCTAGTTTCAGCAGTAATGGCTCCTAAGGACAATGCTGTGATGGATTGTGCCAATTTAAAAATGGAACCGGGCCGATATTGTGCTTGAGTGGCACGGTTGAATAATGGCTTTTGAATGTCGTTCACCAACACGTTAAAGTTGTGACCTCTTATGCGCCCTACAAGCAAATTGGGATCATAAGTAGGTGCAGAAACCATACAAAGTATTTCGCCCGTGGCAGGCTCTATTGCTACGATACATCCGCGTTTGTTTTGCATCAGATGCTCTCCGTATTTCTGTAGTTCGGCATCCATGCTGCAGATAAGGTTGGTGCCGGGTATTGCTGGCACATCGGCTTTGTCTCCTTTGTGCTCGTGCCTGTTGCCAACATTGTCTTTGAATTGATAATCGATTCCCTTTATGCCTCGAAGTTCTTGCTCATACGCTTTTTCTATTCCGCTTTTACCTATAAGATCCAGCTTGGTGTAATAGCGTGTTTCGTTTTGATGCTTGAATTCGCCTGGCGATATTTTTCCTACATCGCCCAGATAAAGTGCGCCCGACTGCTGCGGATAAACCCGCAAGGTATAGGCCCGCGAGAAGAAGCCTTCGTACTTGTATAGTTGCTCGTTTATCACTGCAAATTCCGTTGGAAGAATTTGCTCCACCACCACTTGTCGCAGTCTTGTTTCGCCACGCACTTTTGCTTTTCTAAATACTTCTACAAGGTCTTCTTTGCTCATGTTGACCAATGCGCAAAAGGCTATCGTATCGAATGGCTTTACACTGCGCGGCACACACATCAAATCATATACGGTTTGATTGCTCACCAGCATTTTTCCTTTTCTGTCATAAATAATTCCGCGCGGTGGAGCAAGTTGCACTTCCTCTTCTGCTATTGCACTTGCTTCGGCTTTGAGATCAGTATTTACGACTTGCAAAAAGAATAATCGAATGATGTAGATGATACCAATCACGCACACTATTAGAATTAGCGTAATTTTTCTACCGTCAAAATTCACAGCTCTGTTGATTTAGAATTGTAAATGAGGTATTGGCCAATGGTCATCAATAACAAGGTGACTGCAGCACTGATGATGATGTGAAAAAGTTGGTAGAAAAAATCGGACAGACGATATGCTTCCATGAAGAATAGCCAACCATGATGAATGAGAGTGAGAATGCCCGCATACGTGATGTACCAAGGCAGACCCATGCGCTGAAGGGTGGGCCGTTGGGTTGTTTCATATCCTTCGCGCGGTGCAAGAAACCGCTGCACCAAAGGCTGTGCAAAACCAAGCGTAACACAAGCGGTGGTATGCAATCCCAAAGGGCCACTGAAGTAATCCATGATGAGGCCTATAGCAAAACTAATGAGGAGCAACAACCATCGTGGTGTTGTAAATGGGAGCATGAGGATAGCAAAAATATATATCCATGGCAACACCAAACCATCCAACAACAACATGCGGCTGACGACCACGCTTTGTAGTAAAATAAGAAAGAAAATGCGGAGGATATTAATGAGGATGATTCGTGGCATTTTCTACGTTTTCCTCTAGTTGTTTCTGTTCTGTTTGCATTACATCGCTGATCACTTCCACGTAATCTATTTTTCTAAAGTCGGCTGTTAGTTTCACTTTCAAAAGATGAAAATCTTTATCCTCTTCAATATTCTCAACAATGCCTACCATCAAATTGCGCGGGAAATAACTGGAGTTGCCGGTGGTATAAATGGTGTCGCCCGGTGCCACTGGTGCGCTTCGTGTAATTTCAATTACGTCCGCTATCGCTGGGTCGCCACCTCGCCAAACAAGGTATCCCATAAAACCCGAATTTTTGTGTTTTACACTAGTTCGAAAATCTTTGTGCAGCACCGGCATCACCACCGCAAAATGGTCACTTACGCTTATCACTTTTCCAACCACTGCGCCATTTGCGATCACCCCCATTTCTGGTTTTACATCGCCCTTAGTGCCTCTGTCTAAGGTGAGATAGACGTAGTTCTGTTCGCGATTGACACTGTAATTGACAACCTTCGCGGAGCGATAGCTAAATCGCTGGAAAGCAATGGTGTCACGCAGTGTATCCACTGAGGTGCGTTGTATATAAAAATTTTCGGTACGTTGACTGCGCAGTCGTGCATTGTCTAGTGATAATTGGTCGTTGATTTCGCCAAGCCTCAAGTATTCTGAAAGTTGTGCGCGTTTAGAAAATACGCTTCCAACCACATCACTACTCTGACGCATAAATTCAGAGTTGTGATAATTGTTGTTGGCAAAAAGGATATAAAGTGCCAGCACCTGCAAACCTAGAAAAAGCAGGAATACATAATACCTTGATATCAGATCAATGATGTTACGCATTGGTCAACGTTTGCCATTGAAAACCGGCTTTGAAAGGCATTATTAATTTGTTGAAATTGGTAGAATTGATTGTTCGCACTTTTCGTTTACAATTTCTATAAAACAATTTCAGTTGTCTTGTTTTCATTTCGCTCCATCCTTAAGGCTCATTGCACTTTTACTCGCGCATCAAGAACTGGAATTTGTTGATGTTTTTGAGCGCAATGCCAGTACCCCTTGCCACGGCTCTTAGCGGATCGTCTGCCACGTGAACAGGCAATTTTGTTTTCATCGAAATTCTTTTGTCCAGCCCGCGCAACAAGGCTCCACCACCGGCTAAGTATATTCCTGTTTTGTAGATATCGGCACTCAACTCAGGGGGTGTGTTTTCCAAACAGCTCATAATGGCCTCTTCTATTTTGGCAATGGATTTATCCAGCGCATGTGCAATTTCAGAATAGGAAACTGATATTTCTTTTGGAATGCCAGTCATCAAATCGCGACCTCGCACACTGTAGTCTGGTGGTGGATTGTCAAGTTCTGGTAGTGCGGCACCCACTTCTATTTTTATTTGCTCAGCGGTGCGCTCTCCAATAAGTATGTTGTGTTGCCTACGCATATATTCTTCTATGTCCTGTGTCAGCTCGTCACCGGCTACGCGAATGTTTTTATCTGTAACGATACCGCCAAGGGCTATCACCGCAATTTCGGAAGTGCCTCCGCCTATGTCAATCACCATGTTTCCCATTGGCTCTTCTACATCTATACCAATGCCTATAGCGGCTGCCATTGGCTCGTGTATGAGGTAAACTTCTTTTGCACCAGCGTGCTCTGAGCTGTCTTTTACCGCTCGTTTTTCTACTTCGGTGATGCCCGATGGGATGCAGATGACCATTCGCAGCGATGGTTGAAAAAGACCTTTGCCTTTGGCGATCATTTTTATCATTCCCTTTATCATGTCTTCAGCAGCATGGAAATCGGCAATGACACCGTCTTTCAAGGGGCGAATGGTTTTTATGTTTTCGTGCGTTTTGCCATGCATTTGTTGCGCTGCACGACCAACGGCTACAGTGCGGTTGGTGGTTCTGTCGCGCGCTATGATACTGGGTTCATCCACTACTACTTTATCGTTTTGGATGATGATAGTATTGGCCGTGCCAAGGTCAATGGCTATTTCCTGCGTCAGAAAATTAAAAATCCCCATGCTTGTTGTGTTCTTGTTATTTGGTTGAATCTCTATTATTTCTGAAAGCCTTGCCTGCTTAGTGTTTCCGCAATGTTTCAAAAATTTGGCTCAAAGATATTTGTGTGGTAACGGGGCTTTCGGTTCATGCTATCAACAAATGAACTTAGTTATTAACCGCTTTTTGAAATTGCGCGTAGGTTCGGACAGTTGTTTTGTGCTGAAATTTTTGGAAAAACAAAATGAATAACGCTTCCTTTTTGTGCATACATAATTTATGACTTGCTTTCTAAATTATAGGAATAGCAAATACAATGTTGACGAGAAAAATTTTAGGTAAATCGATTGCTAATACCATTGGCGGCTTGCATCGCATTGCCTTTCTTCATGTAGAAAATCAAAAAAACTTCACAGAAAATCTGATAGGAAAGTGCTTTAACGGCCTAAGCCGTTCATCTGATAAAAAATTTACGCTTTCACATTGGAACGCAATTATTACCCCGCAATGGTATCATAAGTGACCATGTATTCCTTGTCGTCTTTGAAATACTCAAGGCCCAAGTCCAGCCATTCTTTGGCTGCATCTTTATTTCCACCATCATTAAGTATTCCTGCTTGAAGCACGATTGCGCTTTTCAAAAGATTGAGTTGTTCTTTGGTTTGACCGGCTTTCTTTTCTTGCAGAATAACCATTGCTTTTTTTATGGTTACTTCTGCCTCGCCCGATTGCTCCATTTCCCACCCGCCCGGGGTGGCCGAAACCGCGACGGTTTGCGGGCGCATCGCGTCCCATTCGTTGAAGCGCAGCGGGCGG
>JAYSWI010000154.1:0-2364 GCA_043718125.1 Flavobacteriales bacterium | reverse complement strand
TTTTTCCAACGCACTTTTTTGCAACAAAATCTCGCCTACAAGTTTGCTCAATCGCCCATGTTCTATTTGCATCATCGCTCTGCCCGTTTCGTGTTTGTCACCAGCCGAACTTTTAGAATCGTTTTGTGCATCCAACTGCAAATCGTGTAATTGGTTTTGTAATTCAAGAAGTTTGGAATTTAATAACGCTATGCAAGCAGCATGAATTTTTTGTTTGAATTGAAGCATGAAATTATTTCTTAAACCAATCGGAATACATCACATAATTTTTGGCGATACGTTGTATTTCACCTTCGAAAAGTTCTTTGGAAACTTCCTTCACCTTCTTGGCCGGAACACCAGCGAAAATGCTTCCTGAGGGAACTCTTGTTCCTTCAAGAACAACCGCTCCTGCTGCTATGATGCTATTACTTTCCACTACGCAACCATCCATAACTATACTTCCCATACCGATCAAAACATTGTCTTCTATTGTACATCCGTGCACAAGGGCATTGTGGCCAATGCTAACATTATTTCCAATGGTAGTTGGATGTTTCTGATAGGTACAATGTATTACAGCACCGTCTTGCACATTCACTTGATTGCCTATGCTAATAAAATGAACATCACCACGAATAACAGCATTGAACCAAACGCTGCAACGCTCGCCCATTGTCACTTCGCCAACAATAGTTGCGTTTTCGGCAATAAAACAATCTGCACCAAACACTGGGTGGATGCCGCGAACGGGAAGAATGATAGGCATGTGACTTTTTTTTTGGGCCAAAGTAGAATGGCAATTAAAATTTATTTTGGAAGCTCAATTGTTCCGTATCGGTATCTGTTTTATTTCAATCTTCGTTGAGATTGATTTGTCTATACATTCACTCTAACGGCTTTTGCACTTAAATCTGGGGGAAATTCATTCAATGTCCAAAATAGTTTTTTGGATTGTTGCGAACTAAGAACTGGAATAAAATGAAACATCTGTGTTAGATCAATTAGAAACATTGTCTGGCGATTTATGGCAACAAGATATTTGTTCAAGCTATTTGACTACGGTTCCTTCAGCATTCTTCCCAAACGGAATTACTCTGGAAAAACCAATTGCAAAATTCCAATATTTCAAATTTAGGCTTTCGCTTTTTAGATGGTAAAGTTGGACATCTGCTATATTCTGGTAAACATGCGAAAACACAGGGCTATATATATTCAGCCACTTGTCTTTTCTATAATCGAATCCGCGAGACCAAGAGCCTGTCAGGTTTAATCTATACAAAATGCCAATCGGGATTTCCCAACTTAAAGATAGCTTGAGGCCCGATTCTATTTTTTTGAAATTGTTTTCAAAATTCAAATAGTCCTTATCAGCAAGGCTGAAGTATCCATAGTAGGTATTGTATCCATAATATTCACGGAAAGTACTTTTACCAGCAATATTGAAGTATGGTCCAATTTGAAACCTCAATTCTCGAATCGGATTGAGAGAAATAAACGGGGCTATTGAAACAGTTTTTCTGGTGTAAACCACATTCCCAGAAATATCAAACATTACCGTGTAATCTAAATAATTCCAATAAGCGTTGGGTCTGCGGATTGTGAAGTTGTTAATGCCATAATATCCTCTGAATCCCGCTCCTGCCTTTTTTGTAAAGTCATAGCTTGCAAACAATCCTCCCATTATGTTCTTGCTTGTACTGCGCACGAAATCACCAGGAATAAATCCACCATCTGCTTTTGTCCACTGAATGGTGGCCTCTGGCCCAAAAACAATATGTTTTTGCGAAACCGTGAATTCTACCCAGAACATCAAGAAGGCCAGTATGAAATAAATTCTTGTTTTAATTCGACTATTCATATACTAAAAAAAGTTGTGCAGCCGTTTCATCATTCCCAAAAGTATCGCTCATTCTAATAAGTAGCAAGTATTCCCCCAACTGCATCAGTGGATCGGAAACAATGCTTGGTGATTCTCCATTGTTGATATACTGATTATGGGACCACAAAAGAGATTGACTTGGGACATAATAAATTTTGAATTCGCAGTATACATCCCCAACAAAACCTTCTGGCCCCATCCATTCGTTCATAGCATTTCCAACGTGCACAAAACTGCCATTAAAACCATTAATTTGTGCTGCATCTTCGTCAGTCACATACATTTGGATATATTTTGGATGGGAATCATTTCCCTCCTTATCTGTCGCAACCAATTGCAGCTCCCACATACCACTTATTCCTTCCGGCACAGTAATTTGCCAAGTTAGAAATTGTTCTTCGCCACTCATAGTTACAGAGGCATCCATAGCCCATGTGCCTTCGTTAAATGGCTCAAGATGTTCGCTAGTAAAATCGGGTACTAGTCCCGGGTGCAACCTCAAT
>JAYSWI010000153.1:0-2376 GCA_043718125.1 Flavobacteriales bacterium | reverse complement strand
CACATTCAACAAATAAAAATCGCCACCCCAAACTTGTGTAACGGTCTCGGTGAATGCAGCACCAACACCAAGTGGTGTTTGATCGCCACCATTAAAAGAGTTATTGTTAGGACAACCCACCGTAGGACAAGCCGTTGTTTGTGTTACAGTGAGCGATGTGTTGATTTGATTACTGAGGCAATCGTATTGATTGATAAGTATCCAAACGATGCCTGAATAAGTAGCCGTCCATGTAACGAAAGACTGTGGAGAACAGCCATCGTCATTGTAGGCCAAAGAGGTGATTCCGCCTGGTACATGCAATGTGATTTGTGTATCATAAGTAGATGCACAAGTAGAAAAAGTATAGGTCGCACCTTCGCAAACAGTGGCGATACAATATTCTCCGCCCCAAATTGCGTTGGTGGTCATTGCACCTCCTGCACCAACGGCAGTGGGCGTTAGGTCCATATCAAATAATACATTTGCATTGGCGCATTGTGCTTTTGCACTGAAATCTGAAAGCAGCAGGCCACTATATATTGCAAGACACAGTGTTAGCTTTTGAATAGTAAATAGTTTCATCATTTATTAGAATTTATGTTTTAAAAACGAGGGCGAATGTATAAGTTTAAAGTCACATAATAAACAGTATGGCCTAAGGTTTAACAATTTGGGCCAAATAGAAATAGAAGTGTGACAATGACACTTAGCCGATTTGTTGGTGATTGTAGCCATTACATTTGGCCACTCTTTGTGAGCGAACTTGATAAAATACAAAAGCCTATAGCGGCAGAAATGGAGGAGTTTGAAAACTACTTCCGCAAGG
Organism: Flavobacteriales bacterium; assembly: GCA_043718125.1. Classification (GTDB taxonomy): domain Bacteria; phylum Bacteroidota; class Bacteroidia; order Flavobacteriales_D; family Sanyastnellaceae; genus JANNVZ01. The sequence goes on along the minus strand of JAYSWI010000153.1, from coordinate 1,568 downwards.
CGATGAAAAGTGACAAGCTGTTGCTTGACAAAATCACGCACTACATCATCAAAAGAAAGGGCAAACAGATGCGGCCCATGTTTGTTTTTCTTAGCAGCAAACTTTGTGGTGGCATCACACCTTCCACCTATTCTGCAGCATCGATGATAGAGCTTTTGCACACCGCAACTTTGGTGCATGACGATGTGGTGGACAACGCCAACACGCGCAGGGGTTTTTTCTCTATCAATGCTTTATGGAAAAATAAAATAGCGGTGCTTGTGGGCGACTATTTGCTTTCGCAGGGCCTTTTGATGAGCGTGGAAAACAATGAGTTTGAGCTGCTGAGAATAGTGAGCAAGGCGGTGAAGGAAATGAGCGAGGGAGAATTGTTGCAACAAGAAAAATCGCGCTTGTTGAACATCACCGAAGAGGTCTATTACGAAATAATACAACAAAAAACGGCATCGTTGATTGCAGCTTGTTGCCAGGCGGGAGCGTCTGCGGCCAAGACGGATGTGGCTTCTGTTGAGAAAATGTATCAGTTTGGATTGAAGGTAGGACTAGCTTTTCAGATAAAGGATGATTTGTTCGACTATGGTTTTGGCGAAGGCATTGGAAAACCTGTGGGCATAGATATACAGGAGAAGAAAATGACCCTGCCGCTTATTTATACATTGCAAAAAACAGATACGAAGACACGTAGAAAATTGGTGAACATTGTGAAGAACTACAACACAAGTTCCACGCATGTGAAGGAGCTAATAAACATTGTGGAGGCTTGCGGTGGCATTGCTTATTCTATGAAAAAAATGGAAGAATTTCGCGATGAGGCGCTGCAAATACTTTCTACTTTTCCGCACAATGAAGCACAAACGGCACTCACAGAACTGGTGCACTACACCATCAACAGAAAGAAATAGAATGAGAATATTATTTGCACTAACTATTGTGACATGCGATTTGCTTGTGGCGTGTGGGGATGAAAAACCCACTGATAAAATAACTGCTACTTCAAAAGTCGAATTTAAAATTGACGGTACTGTTGAGCGCATAGATTCTGCTTATGCCGATGGCACACATCGCCTTTCAACCTTTATGGATGCAAAAACAATGGAGCGCAAGGCGGTTGTAAAATTTCACGACAATGGCCAACCTTATACCGATTTGCGTTTTGCAAGCGGGGCGAAGAATGGGGAAAGCAAATCGTATTATGCCAATGGCAATGTGTGGAGTTTGAATACATATCGCAACGACACGCTGCATGGCACATATAAAACATGGCATCAGAACGGGCAGTTGTACTTCGATGGAGCATACAACAATGGCAAAGAGGATGGCGAGTGGTTCACTTATTTTATGGATGGCCGATTGGATACCAGGGGGCGCTATCGGGATGGGGACAAGGCGGGAGTATGGACGACATACAACAAAGAAGGGGTATTGATGCGCGAGGTGGATTATGCTAAAGCACAGAAACATAATTAGTGTCTGTCCTGAATATCTAAGTTCTTTGTTGTTACGCCTTCAAGTGGTGCGACCAACGGGTTGAAACAACTTGTTGTACCCATTGTGGAAATGCGCACTTA
>JAYSWI010000152.1:0-6891 GCA_043718125.1 Flavobacteriales bacterium | reverse complement strand
GACTCATTACAATTGGTAGGGCCAAATAATGTGGGCAAATCCACACTTATTTATGCCCTCAATTTCCTCTTTATAGTGGACGGCACTAAAATGAGTTTCAGTGGACAACGCAGAGGCGACAAGGAAACAATACACCATTATTTCCCCACACACAATCAGAGCTACATTATTTTTGAAGTATCGAAGATTAGCCCATACTGCATACTAGTAAAGCGCGATGCAGAAGGAGAATTGGATTATTACCGCATCAGTGGTGCTTATGACCAAGAGTGCTATTTCAAAAAAGATGGAACACAACTACGCATTCGCAAATGGGACGAAGTGCAAAAACACCTAGAAACACAAGCCATAGAGTTGTACAATTTTAAAAGCAAAACCGAGGTCTTCAATGCTGTGTACCAACGTGGGCGCAAGAACGAAGCGGCAGTTTGGCTCGAAGAAGGAGTGCGCACCGATGGGCTAAGCAACAACTTTTCTAAAATATATCGCTACCTGATCAACTCAAAATTGATCACCAACAAAACGCTGAAAGAAAGTTTGGTGATTGCCGACAATCGTGAACATGAGGGTTTGAATTTTTCTCAGAAAAATAAAAAAGACATCACCGATCTGTTGCGCATCAACGATGAAATTAGAATCGTAAAAAGCATACAAAAAGACTTTGAAGAATTTCGCGAAGTAGTCAATCTATATAAAGCAAAAACCACTATTGTAAGCGACTTGGTGTATGCCTTCAATAAGCAATATCAAGGTACAATAAATACACTAGACAGTGCGCGCTTAGACAAAGAAAAAGGTTACGCCAGTCAAATAATTGCGCTGAATGAAAAGCTAAAACCACATCAGGAAGAATTGCTGCGCGAGGTGGGCAAAAAGGAAACCGAGATTGAAATAAGGGAAGAAACTTTTATTGCACTTCAGCAAGATTTGGATGAAATAAATGCTTACGAAACCAAAACCTTTTTGGATGAGTCGCTTGCCAATCTTGACCTAAAAAGAAGGGATGCAGAAGTGCGCATCACTGTGGTCGAAAATCAAAAGACGCCCGCCAAGCAGTTGGAACAAAAACTTGGTAAATTGACTAACGACATTTCGCGCATTGAGTCGCAGGTAAAGAATTACGACAAGCAACTGATTCAAAAAATAACAGTGAAGGATGCCGACCGGAAATTGCTCAATTATATTTTCTCGGCTGAGTTTGCCAGCCAAAGTGCCGACATGGTTGCTAAGAAAGTGACAAAGACCGGAAGCACCATGAAAATATTTGACGGAGAAATAGAACTTCCGAAAAAATTGAATTTACCGGAACTGCCTAGCGTTAATTCGCTCAAAGAAGAGTTGGTAGAATTGAAAACAGAAAAATCTGAAATTGAAAAGTTGTTGGCCGTAGCCCTAAATTTTGAGAAGGCGATTAAGGAACTTTCTAAAATCAATTCTGAAATTGAGACCATAAAAGACAAACTGAAAAAGCTGGAGACAAAGCCAGTACTAGCGGCCAAAGCAGATACTTTGGGAGTGGAACTGCGAAAATTAAAAACCGACAAAGACAAGTTAGACAAAGACTTGGCGCAGGCGAAAAAAGAAATAGCCACAATAAGCCTCCAATTGGACACAATGCGCGAGGAAACACGCAAGACAGAAGAGCGCATTGTAGAATTGAAAAAGCGTAAAACCGAAATAGAAATGTTGGGGGTTACTCCTACCGAATTTGACACAACAGAAAGCTTGGACGACATCTATGGCAAAATAAAAATGAGCAGTCATGATCGCGAAACCTTGAAGGTGAATAAAGATCGCACCTTCGATCAACTGCGTTTCAAAACCAGCTCTGCAATGGCTAGCGAAGTAGAGTTCATCAAATTTATTGAAGATGAATTGGCTTGCATCAACGACAAAGAAAAAAGCATTGAAGGCCTGCTCCAAAGTATATCCACTCAATTCGCAAACCCCGCCTACAACCTAAGAAAACGGTACGAAGAATTCAAAGCATTTGTCTATAATCGTTTCAATGAAAGCCTGGCGAAAACAAAAATCTCAAACATTGAGTCGTTGAAGATTGAACTGGTTGACAACAAACGTGTGCTATATGAATTGGAACGCATCAGTGCCATTCAAAATTTAAGTACCCAACTCAGTTTAGAATTCGACCCGGGCGAAGATTTGAAAATTCTAAATGAATATCTGGATGGTGGAAAGAAATTAGAATTCCATGATCTATTTGATATAGAACTTGTGTTGGACGTAAAAGGCCATCAGAAACGTGTGGACTTGAAAGAACAAGTGGAGTCCGATGGAACCGACCGCATGATTCGCCTTGTGATAGTGATGGCTATTATCAACCGCCTTGCAATCAGCGATACTATGAACCGCATTGCATTATTCATAGATGAAATTGGAACAATTGATGAGCAAAACAGACCACAAATTGTGCAGTTCTGCAATGATCATAACTTCATTCCAATCTTCGCAGCCCCACAACCTTATGACGGATTCTCGAAGTATTATTTCATATTCCGATCAAAAGGAAAAATAAACGTGAACGACAAGCAACATGCGGTGCGCAGAGAAGCTTTGGCAAGTTAAAAAAAATAATAATCATGGATTGCATATTGAACTCAATCCACAAAAAATTCACATCACAAAATGACATCACCCATACATAACATCAGCCACGTTGAAGAAGTAAAATTAAAATTCAATTTGTTGGTTGAAATACCCCAAATAGAATTAGAACTAGAACCCTTGGAAGCATGATAAAAGCCGAACCACGGACCATATTGAACTTCTTGCAATCGCACTTCGATGTGGTGCGCGACCTTTTCGATTTCCAATCGGAAGATGGAATAATAAGAAAGGAAACGCTAAACCATGTATGCGAAAAGCACGGAAGTTTTATACAAGGCAAGCTAAAAGAATATCGTGTAATACGCAGTCTTGGCGAAGACTTCGAAATGCGCGATGCGTATTTTAAAATGATGGAATTTCTGTTGTTGGAATTCAAACCATTGCTACCCGAAACGATTGAGAAATATCAACTCTCGATAAGCGAACTTTTTTTGAAAATCAGAAAGAGCATAGCCCAACAAAGTGATCGCGACATATTGCAAGAAAGAGTGAAAAACCTGAACCATCAAATTCGCGAATTTGTGGATATGGTGGAGAAAAACACTTGGCGACTGCTGGCAGAAACACGCGACTTAAAAAGTAATTTGGAGCGCATAGAATACAGAAATAAAGTACACAAAGCCTCCTTTTGGATTGAATATTACATCATCCCACTCAATAGAATATTGGATGTAAACCACAGTGAAAGCATAGCGCAAAAGTTGATGGATGTGAGCGAATTTGCCAATCGCAAAAGACTGGATTTTGAGGACGAAATGGTGCGGATGGAGTTTGAGAAATTGTATGTGCAACTGGTACACACCAACAGCGATTTGTTGCGCCAATCCAAAATACTGACCAACGAACTGCTGCCACTTTTGGAGCGCATTCGCACCGAGTCGCTCATATTGACAGGCTGGATCGAATTCTTGCGTAACCCATACAAGACAGAAGCTCCCCGCATGTTGAAACCATCGCGAGGAATGCCATTTTCACAAGACATGCTTTACAAAACACGAGAGTTCTTTCAGCAATTTGAAAACAACGATACCGTGTTCATGGAAGAGACCACTGATGACTTTGAAAAATGGATTTTTGACCGCGAGGCTTTCAAAGCAAAACTGACCGCGCAGATGCCCGTAAACGATTTCTTCTCTTGGTGTATGAAAGAATTAAAGAAGGATTTTACGGAAATAGAAACCGAAAAATTCTTCGCACTCACCGGTCTTATTTTCGATGATGAGTTCACTATTGATTATACCAAAAAGAATGAACGCGTGACCGTCAACACCACCACAAGCAAACTAAACGTACCGAAATTAAAAATAGAACCAACAATAAAGATTTAGAGATTTGTTGACTTGTTGATTTGACGATTGAAAAACAACAAGACTCCAGAAAGCTATCGAGATCAACAACCCTCCTTGTCACCAAATTACCAAATCAACAAGTCAACAAGTCAACAAGTCAACAAATCAACATCCCGAAAGCTATCGGGATCAAAAAATCAAAAATCGAAATGGTATTCCCAAAAAATCACCGCCAAATAACTGATGACCTGATGGCAGGTAAATTTCTTTTGAGCAACAATGAAATATTCAACAACCTCCGAGAAAATGCTGAGTTCTACCTTGACTTTTTTAAAATATCATTCGACTACGAATTGATCGTAAAAAGTGATTACGCTTATTTGTTGAGCAAAGAAACCAATGAAAATTTCTCGCGTGATGTCAGCATATTTATTGCAATACTCAGCTATGAATTGGATAGAGATGGCAAGAACTTTCTTGAAGCAGTTGAGTTTTCGGAATTCAATATTGAAGAGGTGGATCGCTATTTTGAAAACTCATCATTCATTGATCTCATCGAGAGCAATAAGCAATTGCGCGATAGAGAAAGCCGAAGGTCGTTGGTGAATGCGATGGCGCGCAGAAACATCGTACACAAAAATTTTGAAGACCGTTTTAGTTTCACCCAGGCTTACAAAATGTTCGTTGACTTTGCGAAAGAACTCGCATTGAAAAGAATGAGTAGCAGTGAGCTTGAGCGGATCAATTAGTAAAATTTAAAACCAAGGTTAGAGCGAAAGAAATAGAAAAAAATCGAACGCAAGACAATTGGTCAAAACGGAAATCCGATACCTAAATTAAGTACCAAATTACTTCGCATAGGAATGCGGCTATAATCTGGATCGATACTGCGTAAGTAGCCCAAATATTCTTCCTTTGGTTGCAATATCCATCGTTCTCCCTGCACTTTGGCGGGGTCTTTCAATTTTAATCCCAAGTCGAAACGAACCAAAAAGATGTCGAAGTCAAGGCGAAGGCCAATGCCTGATCCAATAGCTATTTCATTTACAAAACGGTCTGCTCTAAAGTCGGCCCCGGGTTTGTCAGAAGAAGGATCCATCAACCAAATATTGCCTGCATCTACAAATAAAGCAAGGTTCAACATCTGCGTCATTTTAAATCGATATTCAATGTTGCCTTCTAGTTTTATCTCGCCAATGTTGTTGAATGAACGCACCGTGGTACTATCGCGCGAAGAGCCGGGGCCAAGGGTTCTAGCCTGCCAAGCCCTCATGCCATTGCTACCACCGCTGAAAAAACTTTTTTCGAATGGCAATACATTCAAATTGCCATAAGGCACACCAACTCCACCATAGATGCGCCATACAAAACCATTCTTTTCATTCACGTTAAAGTAAAATCGGAAGTCTTGTTCGGCTCTATAAAATTGGGCATAGCGGATGTTGGCTATTTTTATTCCGCCATTCTCATCTTGAGGTTCTTTGGCCACGTTGCGCATCACGGCATCCAAGCCCAAACCCGCCTCAGTGGCAGCAACACGCCAATAAAAATATCGTCTTTGATAACGCGATTTTTGTGAGTTCCAAATAAGGGAAGCCGAAAGAGAATGTATCAAATGGTCCTGATAACTATTGGCCAAAAAGGCATCGTTCAAATTGTCAAGAAAATTCTGAAACGCAAACGATTTCTCAATTTTTATGATGCTGAAATCCACCCAGTCAATAGTCACACGCGTAACCTTGTTTGGATTTTCAATAAAGTTGTGCGACAATTTTAATTGCGACAGGGTGCGCACATAGTCGGGTCGGGTTTGGTAGTTGAAAGCCGCGCTCAATGCTGTTTGTGGCTCGCTACTGCGCTGGGTATAATCACATCCCAGTGGCCAAAGTCGAGGCAATCGATAGGTGACCTCAGGCCCTATTTCAAATGTATTCAACAAGAAACTTCTTTTCAATCCTGCACCTACTGTGTTGCCAGAGGCTACCAAAGTTTGTGATGCTTCCAACCCCACAATAATTCGTGTGTCCAATGCCTCGGCACCTCTAAAAATATTGCGATTGGAATAAAGCAAATTGCCATAGACACCCATGTTGCCGCTCCTATGCGTCACCTGTGGTTCTATTCTGAAGTATTGTTTTTTGGCAGGGGTCAACCTGATGTGCGTATCTAAAATGTGCAGCCCATTCAGCACTTCTTGGCGTGGTATCAACTGAATATTTGTGGCCCGCAATACACCCAACTGTGCATATCGCTTATAGGTTTTATCCAATCGCTCGCGCTGAAATAAATCGCCAGTATTGTAGCCTTGCAAACAGGAAATTAACTCCGGAGTGAGCGTTGGCCGACCGGAATAGACAATAGAAAGGCCTGCATAAGACGTGGTGTCAGTAGGCTGATAATTTTTTGTTGCATCAAAATCCGTGTGAATGAAAATATCTCCTATGAAATATTTCTTGTGTGGAATGGATACAAGGCTATCTGGATATTCCGTGCTAGGAATCAATGGCATGGACAAAATCAAATCAATGTCCACTTGATAATTCCCTACTTTTTTTCGAGCATCGTAGTTGATGTAATCCTTGGTTAGTTCATAATATCCGTGGTTGTTAAAGTAGGTGGTAATGTTTTCCCGCTCATCGTCCAACCTGTCCAGATCAAATACCATAGCACTGTCCAGCAACGAATTTTTCTTTAGTTGCAGCATACTTTCTGCCATCGCCCCATCTTCAATCTTGTATTGAATGTTGCGCAAGTGGTAAGCATTTTTTGGATAAATATGATAAACAACAATGCACTTGTTATTGTTCCTATTGTATATCAACTCCGGGAGAACCTCATTATCGAAGTATCCCTTTTTTTGGAGATACACATTCATCTGTTGTGCACTTTTTTGCACCTTCACTGTATCCAAAATTGCGGTTGGTTCGCCCACAGTTTCGGCCCAAAATGTGCGCCAAGTATTGCACTTATCTTTTGG
>JAYSWI010000151.1:0-6916 GCA_043718125.1 Flavobacteriales bacterium | reverse complement strand
TTTTATTTTTTGTTTCTGCACAAATTTCAAAAAAACATCCAGTGCATTTTCAACTTTCCATTTCCTCTTGCTTCTAAAGTTGGTGATGGCAATTTTATGAAGCTTAAAATTTTCGCTGTTCTCTTCATCCATTTTTTTTCCCATCCAACGCGAGTCAAATCTGCATCAAATGATAAATAGAATTCACATTGTTGAATTGAATTATCAACATTGTAATTGTTTGTTTTTGCACGTATCATTTCTGTTGCGCCATAACCAATTGCAACATTCAACCAACGCGGGAAAGCCGCGCCTGAAGCCAGAAAGCGCGACACGTTGATTGATGCCCAATATGTTTGTGCATTGTAGTCTTTCAAAATGCGTTGTTGAAAATTGTGACCAAATTGATCTGGATATTGATCTGCAAATGATGAAGGTGAATAAGAAAATTTTAAAACGATGCGTTGTTCTTCCCAAATATTTTCTTGTGCAATAAATAAAAAACTACCTGATGCATTGGCGATCACATCACCCCACGAAAAGCCCCACTGTGCGCTTCTTCCATCCAATATTTCGATACCTGTCATATAAATCAATCCAACACTTCCTCCAATCCATTTGCTTTTTTTTTTCGCCATTCCTGTCCATACAAATATGTCAGAACCCAATCTTCCAATGGTATAACATGTCATCACATGTCCTGCTTTATCCATCTTCAACCATTCGCTGTTGTCATTAAATGTGTGAAACTTAGACCTTGCATATTGTGCATACCACAGCTGGTCAAGCAAGTAATATGAACTTACTGCACCCACTACTCCCAAGCCGATGACAGCGTTTTTTCTACATGGCGAACATGGCTCCTCTAGTTGGGCATTTGTTTTTAGAAAACAAAAAAGTACTGCGATCAAAAATAAATTTTTATGCTGTTTTTTTTTCATTCCTAAATTTTGAAACTTGTTGCTGCAAATATTCGTATGCAAAACTTTTTAGCTGAAGAAATATTTTTTATGTACGGAATTTTTTCAAATACAAGTTCAGGAAGGAACTTAAAATTTCACCAACTTCTTGCTTTCATAGCAGTGGTTGGTTCTGTCGTTTTTGGCGTATTCTTTATTTATGTAGTGCCTGCAACAAACGAACTTATTTGGGACCGCATCATTGTTTTTCTCTTTTCGATTTTTCTATATTTTTTTGGTTTCAAAAAGAACATTGACAAAAAGAGATATGTGCGATTGGTCTATTTGAATTACTATTTGTATTCCATTCAAGTAGTATGGTCGATGGCGGCCAACGACTTCCAACTCTATTATGTCTTGTCATTTTTTGTCACCTTGCAAGCCTGTGGTTTTTCGATGCGGCAAGAGCATGAAACATTTTGGTATTACTTATTTATGCTTACAACTTCAATGGTCGGATTGGCAATAAATGACAATACAAAATTTATTGATGAGGTTATTTACTCGGGTTTGATTACGGGAACATGTTGTATGAGTTTTCTTGCCGCAAGACAGAAATGCAAATTCATGCTCGAAATGAAGATGAACGAAACTTTGATGCAGAGCATGGTTTCCAAAACCGAAGATGCTGTTTTTCTTACCGATATATATGGTAGCATCCTTGACTTAAACGGTAGGGCTAATGAACTTTTTGATTACGATAAAAAAGAGTTGATTGATCACGACTTCAAGATTCTGCGCAAAAGTGAACTGTCAGAAGAGGAGGTGAAGGAAGGATTGAAAGCAATGCAGGATGAACAATTTTGGAATGCACAAACAATGCTGACAAAAAAAAATGGTGACGTATTTCATGCACGAATAAGCATTACACTCATCGGTTGGGGCAGAAAAAAATATATGGTCTATCGTGTTCAAGATATCACTGATATCAAAAATTACGAATTACAAATTCTTCAGGAAAAAGAAAAAGCTCAAGAGGCAGCAAAAGCAAAAGCCCAATTTTTGGCTGTAATGAGTCACGAAATAAGAACACCGCTAAATGGTGTTATTGCAACAGTAAGTATGCTTCAAAAAGCAGACTTGACTTTTGAACAAATGGAATATGCAGACACCATAAAAAGAAGTGGCGATAGTTTGCTGATGCTGATCAATGACATTTTAGAATTTTCGAAAATGGAAAGCGGCAAGTTGGAATTGGATGCGCATAACTCAATGGTGAGTGATCAGATGTTTGACGTAATTGATCTATTGCGGCCACATGCCGAAAGCAAGGGGTTGCAACTGCTGCTTGAAATATCCAACGACATACCTGATAAATTGTGGATGGATGGACACCGTGTGAAGCAAGTTCTTCTCAACCTAGTTGGTAATGCCATCAAGTTTACAAAAGCAGGCAGCGTAAAATTGAAATGCGAAAATTTGGGAATAAATAAAAAAGCCATTCAACTTAAATTTTCGGTGGAAGACACCGGCATTGGAATACCAGAGGATAAAATGCATAAACTATTTCAATCTTTTTCACAAGTTGATTCCTCCACAAGCAGAAAATTCGGAGGCACCGGTTTGGGATTGGCTATAAGCAAAGAATTGGTGGAGATGATGGGAGGAGAAATAACTGTGTCCAGCAAAGATGGTGTAGGCACCACCTTTTCATTCACTATGAATTGTGAACTAGCACGTGAAGAAATAAACAAAAAATCTGACTCATATATAATAGGTGTAGAAGGTCCGATTGAAAATATGAAAATATTGGTAGCAGAAGACAACGAAATCAACCAACAGGTTTTTCATTTTATGCTGGAAAGTTTAAAGATTGAAACAGTGTTTGCCGAAAATGGTGTTCAAGCAGTCGATGCTTGTCATGCACAGAATTTCGATCTAGTTTTTATGGATATGCAAATGCCCGAGATGGATGGTCTTGAAGCTACACGTATTATTAGATCTCGTGCGGGACATCAGCCCACCATAGTTGCCATCAGTGCAAACGCTTATACAGATGATCGCAAAATGTGTGAAGCCGCTGGCATGAATGATTTTATGCCGAAACCCTTCGATCTAGATCAATTAAAAGCCATGCTTATGAAATGGAACAACCAACAATTAGTTCCTATAGATAAGGCAGCTTGACAATTTCGAAAGTTTAGATGGTCTATTGCCAACCATAACCATATATTTTTGTCTTTCGATTAGGATTTCTAAAAGGAAGCAATAAATGCCCGCTCAAAACAAATTACGTAGAAGGTTAAACATCATATTCATCGCTATGGCATTGGTGATGTTGTGCTCGTGTGGTCTGCTGTATTATTCTCTGAACTTGCAGCAGGCATACACCTCAAAAATTGCTTTATCATCAAGGCAAAAAGCAATAGCGGTTGAAATTTCAAGAGACGTCAATACATTTTATGGAAAAATAGGCGCTGGTGCTGATACCTCTTATGACATAAGAGAAATGCATGTGCTGATGGAGCAGTGGACCAATGCACAAAAAGCACTTTTGAATGGTAACGAATATTATGGAACCGATATTGAAAACACCATTCAAATTCAAGAACTGTTGCAAGAAGTATCTCCTTCGTTTGTTCAAAGTTCAGATTTATTAAAGGCATTGTTATCGAGTCCACAAACTTTTGATGTAGGAAAAGTAAAATCGCTTCATCAAAATATCGAGGCATATATTGATAAAATAAACAACATCACCGGCAAGTATTTGATGGAAAGTGAAGCATTGGGCACATTCACCAAATATATTTTTTGGGGTCTTTTCTTTTCAGCAGTGCTCCTTCTTTTTCTAGCCACTATTCGGGTTTTGAATCCGCTTAAGAAATATATCACAAGGGCTTATGAGGAAGTAGGAGAATTAGAAACAAAATTGCTCAAAGCGGATGGTGCGAAAACCGAATTTCTCTCCAACATGAGTCACGAAATACGAACACCTTTGAATGGTGTAATAGGGATGACTGAATTGTTGGCCAGAACCAAATTGGATGTCGAACAAAAGGACTATGTTAGAAACGTACACAGCAGCGCACAAAACCTTTTGGACATTGTGAATGATGTTTTAGACTATTCCAAATTGCAATCCGGAAAATTAGAATTACACAAGGAAAGATTTAACCTAGCGGACTGCGTGGATCAAGTGATTGACTTGATGAAACCTTTGAGCAATGGTAAAAAACTCGAATTGATGAGTGACCTGGACACCACGCTTCCATTGGAGATATTGATGGATGAAAGAAGATTGAGACAAGTGTTGTTGAACTTGGTGAACAATGCGGTCAAATTCACCGAAAATGGTGAGGTATTGGTGAAGGGCGAGCTAGTAAATATCGAATCTGATATTGTACAAATAAAATTTTCGGTGCGTGATACTGGTATCGGAATAGAACCCGCTCTAGCTGGAAATTTATTCCAATCCTTTTATCAAGTTGACTCCTCAATAAGTAAAAAATATGGCGGATCAGGATTGGGTCTCGCTATATGTAAAAACCTTGTGCAAGAAATGGGCGGGCGTATTTGGGTGGAAAGCAAACCAGGTCTAGGCTCTACATTTTCGTTCACCATTGTGGCCGAAACAGCAGGCTCAGGGCAGCAAGAAAAAATAGCTGCACTCAATGGAATGCGCGCCCTTATTGTGGATGATAACAAGACCAATTTGAAAATATTGGTAAAACAATTAAGCGCTTGGGGCGTGCAAGCCACCCCTTTCAACAGCCCTGAATTGGTGACCGAAATTTTGAACAACTTACACAAATTCGACTTCATTATTTTGGACATGCAAATGCCCGAAATGGATGGGAAATCATTGGCTCAAAAAATCAGATCGCAATACTCCAATAAACAATTGCCACTTATAGTTCTCTCTTCTGTTGGAGAACATTTGATGTTGGATAAAGAAAATTTCTATGATGCGTATCTGAACAAACCCGTGAAGCAATCCCGCTTGTTGGACACTATCATCGAGGTGATGAAATTCAGCCCAGTAGCAAAGGCGAAAGAAAAAATCAACTTCGGCAACCACGAGGTGATGAACCAAAAAAGCAGTTTGAAGATTTTGGTGGCGCATGACAATGATTTGTCGAGGGCAGTAACTGTGCGCACACTGGAACTTCTTGGTCACCGATTTGACACCGTGAGCAACGGCAATGAAGTACTGGAAAAATCAAAACGCGATGATTATGACCTCATCATAATGGATGTAAAAATGAGCGAAATGGATGGTATAGAGACTACCAAACGATTGAAGAAAATGGTTGGCCGCAATTCGATGCCAGTCATCATTGGCATCACCGAAAATGAAAGCAGGGATAAAGAAGCCTGCATCCAAGCAGGTATGGATGATATGATAGAAAAACCTATGAAGCCTGAAATTCTTCAAAGGATGATTCACTACTGGCTAGAAACGGAAGAGTGATTTTTATTTCCACCTTAGTGACAACACGACCATAATAATATTAAACATTCTTAAGGTATCAAAGAAAAAGGGAGGCTCACAATGGCCTCCCTCTTTTATCTTATAGTATGTCGTCTTTTTAGGAATTCAGCATCACCGGCATTACCAACATTAGAATATCTTCATTCACATTATCACCTTCCACTTGGGTGATGATACCAGCACGGTTGGGTGCGCTCATTTCAATATTTATATTTTCAGAATCCAAATTAGCAAGCAAGTCACTAAGAAAACGCGAGTTAAAACCGATCTCCATGTCATCGCCCGAATAGCTGCATGTAAGTCGCTCTTGCGCCTCATTTGCGAAATCCAAGTCCTCGGCAGAAAGATTCAATTCGCTACCTCCAATTTTCAACCGAACTTGATGTGTTGTTTTGTTGGCGAAGATGGAAACTCGCTTGATGCTGTTTTGCATATCCACCCGATCCACTGTCAATTTGAATGGGTTTTCTTTAGGAATGACCGCTTCATAATTTGGATATTTTCCTTCTATCAAACGGCACATCAATGTGACATTGTCAAATGTGAAAATCGCATTATTTTCATTGTATTGAATTTGCACTTCTGTTTTTAATACCGATAAAATGCCTTTCAAAAGGTTCAATGGTTTCTTTGGAACAATAAAGGATGTGGCTTTGTCACCGCCTACATCCTTTCTTCCATATCGCACCAGCTTGTGCGCATCGGTAGCAACAAATCGAATATTGTCTTCATTTATTTCGAAATAAACGCCACTCATTACAGGGCGCATGTCATCACTTCCTGTGGCAAAAATTGTTTTGCTAATAGCGCGCCCAAGTATTTCGCTGCTCATTTTCAAAGAGCTTACCGCTTCCAAAATAGGAGCTCTAGGAAAGTCTTCTCCATTATGACCAGTGAGTTTGTACTTTCCATAATCACTACTTATTTCTATTGCATAAGTCTTTTCATCAATAGTAAAAGTGAGCGGTTGCTCCGGCAAATTTTTCAAAGCCTCCAATAAAAGTCGGGCTGGCATTGCTATCATACCGGTTTCCTTTGCTTCAATGGCCATGCGGGTTGTCATGGCAGTTTCCAGATCGCTTGCACTAATGGTAAGCTCATTCTTTTTTATTTCAAATAAAAAATTATCAAGAATCGGAAGGGTGTTGCTACTATTCAAAACACCTTGAAGCAATTGCAGTTGCTTTAGCAATGCGGTACTTGTAACTATGAATTTCATGTTGTATATTTTCTTTTAAAAAGCGGGCAAATATATGTGGGTGACATCGACCACAAACACAAACTTCCCAGCGTGATAATAAATGTTCATTCACATTTTCATTCTTTTTCTTAACAATTTTCACCACTTCATCAACATTCCTCATAGTTATCCCCAAACTATCAACACCGCTAGTGTTGAGTTGCATATCTCCAATAGTTTTGCTCGTTGTGCTTTGCGAAAGTTGGCTAAGCACATTGACCTTTAAAGTTCAATTTTAACCGAACGAAAAAATATGATATCTAGAATAGTAGCAGTAAATACAAGCATTTTTGTGAATGCCGAATT
>JAYSWI010000016.1:0-2930 GCA_043718125.1 Flavobacteriales bacterium | reverse complement strand
AATCGCGCATTGCTATCATCGTTGCGTTGTGGATTTTGTCCATTTCCATTTTTATAGTGGATTATAAAACAGGGTTGAAGGCACTATTTGCATTGAGTTTGATTCATGTCTTTTTTGAATTCCCGCTCAATCACCTCACTTTTATTGGCATTTTTAAAGAGGTGAAAGGGTTGATTCTTAAGAGGACTGTTTAATGTCCGTCCATTGATGGCCTTGTCTGGTTCAAAAGGTTCAAATTCGAAACGAGTAGAACTAGTCAATCACTCGAAGCCATTTTTAACGTCTGCTCCCACACTTTTCTCCAACCAATCCATTCTCGGGTTTCCGAAAGTGTTTCATTGTGCCACAATGAAATGAAGGTTCCATTTACTTTCTTCACCTCATTCATTAGCTCCTTGGTTAAATCATTTGCCTGTGCAGGACTCAGATTTAGGTACTTGTTTAATGTGGTGTCCATTGCAGCAAAAGGATGAATGACCAATTCTGTTACTTCGTTTTTTTCTAAATCAAACCATTTAAATGGACGAGAAGTTCCTGCTCGAAAACCAACATCGTCAGCATAGCTCATTGTGTAATCATGTGTAATTCCTGCTGCCAACAAGGCAGAGTAGGTTTGTGGAAATGCAAGCATTAGATAATGCTGACGACTTTGTTTGCAGTCCTGTTTTGTAATTTTTTCTAGCCTGTTTTTTTCTATTTCTAATTTCTTTGGGTGGCTGTTGCTAGCATATCCGGGATGAATTCCGACTTCACTTTGTTCTGCAATTGTTTCTATGAGTTTGGACAAAGCCACACTGGTATGTGGTAAGTTTTTGTCACGTTCTCCAAAGTCGGCCAAGAGAAAGAAAAAAATATTTTTGACCCCAAATAGTTTGTGTTTTGTTTGAATGTAATCGTAGGTATCATAGTCGTCTCCCTTCAATCCGACCAAAGTTGATAACCTGTTCTTGAGGTTCACAAAATTTAGGCGCAACAAGTCTTTTACTATTCCACCAAGTGTGCGCTGCACTCCTTTGTGATTGTGCGCAAAAGCACTATCAACATCAATACTAGAAATGAACTGGAAATGTGTTTTTCGAAATTTTGCCGCAGGCCATTTTTGCATCACAATTTCTTGAAAATGTTTTATCCATATATCCACCAACGGCTTGCGATAGTGTCTATCCTCAAATAGAATGGACGATTGAGCGGAGAATCTTTTCAGGTCATCGTACAGGTTGGTATGATACTCTTCGTAGCGTGATATTAAGAAAAATACTGCTGAAAAAACATCGAATCCAAAACTGGTTTTATTGCCAAAAAGAACCGGCAAATCATTTTGGAATTCCACTTTAAGTGCACTGAAATCTTGCCAATTTTCGGTCCACATCATTTCATTTCTAATAACGTTTATTGAAGTGGTCTCTGAATAAATCTCGTTCGAATAAAATATTTTTTCCTGAGAATAACTATTGAATTCGTTAATGTCATCAGTGAGCTTCCAAGTGGCTTCATAATCGCCAAGGACAATACCGCAAGCATAATGCAATCGCGCTGATAATTCAGAAGTGAAAATGAGCATTTACGAAAGGTGTTCAATCATTTTAGCACAAATAAATTCCGCAGCTTTACCATCGCCATAAAGGTCTGGCCAATGTGTTATTGGATTTTCTAAACAACCTCTGACGGTAGAAATTATGAGTGAATGATTGTCGTCACAAATTGTAGCATGGCCATTTTCAAGTAGCTCAATCCATTCTGTTTCGCTGCGCAAAACAACCACTGGTTTATGATGAAAGTAGGCTTCTTTTTGTAAGCCTCCACTGTCGGTCAACACCACTTCACATTGGCTAAGTAGAAATTGAGTTGCTAAATAGCCTTGAGGTTCTATTATTTTGAAGTGCTGATTACTTTTTATTTCCTCATAAATATCTGTGGCGAGATTTATTTCCAACATTTTTTTTGTCCTTGGATGCAAAGGCAATATCAAATCCATTTCCAATTCTGATGTCAAGTCTAACAATGCCTGAAACAAATTATTGAGTCTAACAGGATTGTCAGTGTTGCTATCACGATGAATGGTACACAGGCTAAATTTCTTTGAAGTCAAAGCAATACCAAGTTTATCGAATGTCATTTGTTGTGCTTTCAGTTTCAAACTTTCTGTAACATCGAACATCACATCACCACACCGATAGATTTTGGGATTATCAATATTTACAGTTTGCTCGGGATTGTTTATTAGGCCTTCTCTTGCCAAATTCTTCAGTCCGGAGTCTGTTGGTGTGAAGAGCAACGTGGACAAACTATCGCATACAATTCGGTTGATTTCTTCGGGCATACTTTTGTTGAAAGATCGAATACCTGCTTCCACATGGACTATTGTGATGTGGAGCTTAGCAGCCGCCAAAGCACCGGCCAATGTGCTGTTGGTGTCACCATAAACAAGCACAGCATCTGGCTTTTCACTTTCCAATATTTCAGAAATGCCTACAAGCATGGCCGCAGTTTGCGATGCGTGGCTGGATGAGCCAATATTTAGATTGTATTTGGGAGTTGTGATTTCGAGTTCATCAAAAAAAATTTGCGACATGTTGTGGTCATAATGCTGACCTGTATGTATCAGAATTTCTTCCAATTGTGCATCATATTTCTGAGCAATAACTTTTGAGATTGCTGATGACTTTATGAATTGTGGTCTCGCGCCCACGATGGTCATTATTTTTTTCATAAAGTGAAAAGTTTACCTTCCTCAGCATAACTATAATACCCAAGGTCTGTAACGATGATATGGTCAACTACAAAACATTCCATCATTTCACCTAGTTGTTTTAATTGTTTGGTTATTTTATCATCATGGGTGCTGGGTTGTGTATTGCCACTTGGATGATTGTGTGCCAAAATGATGTTGCCGGCATGTAGTTCCAAAGCCAGCCTAAATACTTTTTTTG
>JAYSWI010000150.1:0-2390 GCA_043718125.1 Flavobacteriales bacterium | reverse complement strand
AAAGGTCATTTTTGCAATGCGCTCATTGTGCGCAGGTGTTGTTTTCATACTAATTCAATCTTAGTAATTGTCCTTTTCTTTTCACTATGTTTTTATAGTCCCATTGTATGTCTCTTGATTTCTTAAGCCAACGTTTTAGGTCTGTTGTTTTGATTTCAGATACATCATTGTAAAAAATAGAAGCGTCTTTAAATTTTCCGTTCCTGATCGATAAAGTTTCTTCCTCAAAGTCAGCACCACTCCAAAACATCAAACGCAAACCAGCTTTTTGTTTATTGTAGCCAACTATGGGGTTGCCGTCTAAAAACCAAACAGGGTGAGCGTGCCAAATTTTGCTTTCTGCTTCCTTGAGTTCATTGTCAATTGTACTGGCGAGCAAGTTGCAAATTGCTTTGTGCTCCGAAGTCTGTTGGTCGTTATATGCGATAATTCCTTCGTTCATTTTTGTAATGTTTTGTGGTTGTTTAATTCTTTGTACAAACTTCTATCTTTTTAAACAGGCAGCAACAATACTCCCGTAAAATATTGAATAGGCTCCAACATTTATGGAGAAATAAAGATTGGCACAAGCAAAGATGCGTGATAGCACAATTGCAACTTTTGTGTTGGCTTGACTATACGCGTTTGCTTTCAACTGCTCCTATTCTCACCTTTTTTTCGCTGTCCCAAAAAAGGGCATAACAAATAATCATCGCCACAGAAAATCCCCACAACCCTATAACGGCAGCAATAAAAAAGTGAAATGCAATGCCGATAAATAACAGTGGTCTTCTTATTTTTTTAATCCAAATAAGTATTGGAAATAGCACTTGATAAACTAAACCCAACCATGTGAGTGGGTATGTAAATCGGCTCCAGTCTTCTTGTATGTATATCCAAATCGGATGCGAATAGTGATCGATATTCAAGGTGTAAAAAAGTGCTTCGCCTGTTCTCCAATGTGTGCCTCCAAGTTTGTATAGCGATGCGGTCAAATAGACAATCATAACCTGAACGATACATGCAATGCGCGCGGCATTGGTTAGTGCAATACGATAGGAATTGGTGCTGGTGGTATAAACCACACAACAGTAAAGCGACATCAAGAGCATCAGCAAGATGCCTCCATCAAAGGCTGGTATGGCTGCGTAAAACAATAACATACCTGTAAGCCAAGCCACAAGGCGCGGTATGAAAGTCCAATTTTTTTCCCACAAACTGACTATGCACGCTGCGAGATGCAACAAGTAAATGGGCCAAAACCGATGCGAGTCATACACCAATTGATAAAAGAAATTTTCGATAGGCGTATTGGCAAGTCCATGGCGATAGAAAACTTTGGTAGGACCCCATAGTAAATGATGATACATAAACAGGTGAGCCGCATTGCCCAATAACCACACATATACCAACTTAGAAAACAATCGGATGCTGAAAGGTGCGTGTACTTGCGTGGTGAAATATTGCACAAGTGATTGGATGGATAATTTGCTCTTCATTTTGGCAAAGGAAAATATTCAGGAAACAACACTACATCTTGGTTGCTTCTCCTATCCACATTTTGTGCATCTGGTGTAAAATCGTATTTCAATCTTATTTGCCACGACCCAATGGAATCGATGCTCATAGAGTTTGATTGCATTTGCATTACATAAAACAAAGCGGTGGTGTATGCGGGGCTTGCCACTACTTGGTCGTATTGCACTATGCCTTCCTTTCTGTACAAATTGTTCATCAACTGCCAAGTCAATTGTGTGCTGATGTTTTGTTCCACCTTTTCCATAGTACTTTTTGTACCATGTCCAAAAAATGCTGTTGCGTCTTGCCAATCGCGCCATTGAGCAGCATGGTGTGCGGAATCCAATGCGGATATATCGTTGGAACGCATAGTGACTTTTGGGTGTGTTCTGAATTCCAATTCCACATTGTACATAGGTACATCGGGTGCAAATAGTTTCCAATTCTGATGAAAACATGGCACCATATATCGGTCTGCAATGGCGTTTGCTTTATAGTGCATATTGTCTCTAAAGCAATAAATAATAGTGAGCGAAAAATGCAGGACAAGGCCAACTACGAGTAGCAAAATGAAGCCGGTTAGAAGTGTTTTAGATCTGGTCAATGGGATGCGAATGATGGTGGCAAACTTAATAAGCTGTCTTATTTCCCCGCAAGCGTTTGCTATTTGTTTATCTAAATCTTTTATGCCAAGACTATGCAGCAGGAGTTGGACGCTCTATGGCGAATACTAATGCCTGTGATGGAACAATTCTTTTGTGCTGTGTAGCGAATTGAAAACCATTATTATTCATTCTGATTCTTTCGGAGTTTACAAGTTGTAAATAGGTTACAACTCGACATTATTGCTTAGCCGAAAAATAATGCAATGGACATACTAAATTTTTCAAATG
>JAYSWI010000149.1:0-2394 GCA_043718125.1 Flavobacteriales bacterium | reverse complement strand
CACAATCCCATTTGAATGAGAAATTGAAAGCCGCATGGTTTGAACCCTCCAGCACTTATGATGTCCCACTTTATGACAAGGTAGAATGGGGAATAGAGCTACCTCCGGCAATTCAAACAGCAATTGACAATTGGATAAGCAATGACCAAAAAGGCACCGCGCTTGTGCCTGCCATCAATCCGTTTGATCCCGACCAAATAGATGTTTATGCCGAAGTGATACAGCCAGACGCTAGAGGTTATCAGCCTGTTTATGGTTTTTATTTCAAACAATACGAAAGAATTTGGGAAGAAAACAACCCCAACAACTTGCCCGAAATGGACGACCCTGACAATTGGTTAAGAAAAGAAATTTCCTCCGAATATGATTTTAGATTTAGATGGTCGCCTACTCAACAAGGCATACACTCAATAATAATAAAAATGAAAGTGGCTGACATGGGCGAGTGGGAGTCCGAAACATTCAATTTTAAAGCAGTTTGGAACAACTCCAATCAAAGTTTTCTTTCACTTTCGAAAAACAAAAAATATTTTGAAACCAGTGATGGCAAAGCTTTTTTTCCGGTGGGAGAAAATATTTTTCCGCAGCAAGCAGCGTGCATACACGTAATTCAACCTTCGTTTTTTGACAACAACACACTTGATTGTGAACTCTGCTACCCCGAAGGAAACAATAGTTTGCTCTGTGGTTTGGATGAGTTTTCAGAACGCTCTCCATTGGATTGGCGCGGTTCTTTTTGGCGGGTAGCAAATCCTGATATGCAGCGAAATACCGAGCATATCGCTACATATTTGGTGCAATTGCAATATATGGAAGCGTTTAAAAATGCAGGTGCAAATTGCTTCAGAACAATGGCTACTGGTTCCTCCTATGATTTCGAATTCGAGAAGTTGAATAATTATTACGACCGACTATTTATGGCATGGGAGCTGGACGAAATGTTTGAAAAAGCACATAAGATTGATCTTAGGGTTGAATACTGCATGACCGTTCATTTCCCATTTGGGAATACTTATAGTGAACATTGGGATTGGACCAATTTTGAAGACCCAAAATCATGGTATTATCAAAATGCTCCTTTTATCGGTAACGCCTATTTCGAAGAATCAGACAAAACAAATTGCGACAGTGAGCCGATATCTTTTTTTCGAGAAGAAAACGCAAAGAGATATTACAAAAAAAAGCTCAGATATTTTATTGCTCGCTACGGTTGGTGTGCCGAAATAATTGACTTGGAATTGGTGAGTGAAATAAACAATACCGGCACTCGCCATGGCGGCTGGAATTGGCTCAACGAGCAACTTGGCACGGAAGAAAGTTATTCGTCCTCATTGCAGTCAAGAGCAATAATTGGACAATGGCAAATAGAAATGGCGGATTATATCAAAAACACATTGCAGCACAATAGACATTTGATTGCTGCAGACTACACAGGCCAGCCCATGTGGGCACCTGACCAAAATGGCACCACACCAAAATGTGGCGATTTAGTCTTTGACTATGCTTGGAATAGCGATTTAATTGACATCATTGCATTTAGCTCTTATGATTTCGCCTTCGACAGGTGGCAAAAATTCTCCGACCCCAACAGCGGTGGTCGATACTCATGGAGCAATATGCAATGCCAAACCAACCCCACCAATAGCTATGCAGAAGTCTCCAAACTAGCGTTGCACGCAGAGCAAGGCTGTGGCATTATCGCAGAGGACATTTCATCCATCGAAAAGGACATGTGGTGCAACGCATTCTCTGGTTTTGCTACATCAGGCATGTATTGGGGACCCATGTATCCGCGTTCGTATTGGACTAAATACGGTATGGTTGCCAAGTTCATGCACGAGGAAGTGTTTCCACTTGAAGGCATAACAGATACACAAACTTGGACAACGGGCTATTATTTGCAAGAAGAAGGCATAGGCAATTTTGGTACCGCCAAGGTCGAGTTGATCTATATGCAAAATACTGCATTGGACAATGAAAAGGCAGTGGGAATTATGATAAACAGAACCTGGAATTTGGCAACGTCCACCACCATACCTCAGCGATTTGGCAATCCCGAAAACGGGCAGCGTTATGACACCCTGGCTTATGAAAACTATACTTCCAAAACAAAAGAATTGGAAAATGTGGGACTGGGGAAATTCGATAACTTTTTCAGTGGCGAAGGGCGTCCAATAAAAATAGGTGATATGGGCGGCTGCAATATGTTTCTATTAAAATATTACGACCCATATACGTTGGAAGTAATACATGAAACCATAGTGAATACAAGCATTGGTGGCAACGATCTCAAACTTAAGGATCATCCGACTTTAGTTTTCGAACGACCATATATTCTATTTAAAGTAGAACGTATCGGTGACTGTATGCCATTTTCAAAACGGAATTTTTTGG
>JAYSWI010000148.1:0-6949 GCA_043718125.1 Flavobacteriales bacterium | reverse complement strand
CCGACAATCCTGCGAGTGAAAACTTTGATGGTTCACTTGTTTGGGGGCCTGTGTTTGGTACAATGGGCTATGTTGGTTTTAGGTGGAGTATGAAGTGAAGAGCAGTTCCAAAACAATGTTCATCGATTTCTTAAAATTTCTAAAAAGAAAAAGCGCACGCTGTATTGCCCAATTTTTCGTCAATGTTTATGCACAGAAGACCTAGCGATAGTTTCATAAGTTTCAAAAAAAAGAACCGTTTGATTCAGCAAATTCGATTTCAAGGATGGTGCATACGACTCTGATATTGATTTTCTCCAATTGGAAATTGAACATTGAGCTTGTGCTGCACACAAGAATCTTTTTTTGGGACTGCAACAGAAACTTTAATTAAACGAAAAATTCTTAAATTGATCAATCGTACTTTCCCCAACTCATTATACCAAATAATGCGCAAGCCAGTCATCATACTATTTGTCTTACTCTACTTCGCTGGCAACAGCTATGCACATGTGGATATGCACTTTTGTTGTGGTCAATTAGTTGATTGGAGTTTGTTTGGCGATGCCCAAGACTGTGGTGGTAAGGATTGTCAAAAAAAGAACTGCTGTAAAGATGTAAGTATTAACATTGAAAGTGCTGACGAGCATACGCCTCTATTATTTCAAATCATCGATTTCAATTTTCATACTCTGCCATTGCTTGCAGAATATACAGAAGTAAATGGTATGAACTGCAATGCAGATGAAGCGATGCTGATACCTTTCAGCAAGGCCCCTCCCAATGTGGCTCTTCGCAAAATCTATCTGCTCTGCGAAGTATTTCGTCTCTGATTTTTTGGGATTATACCTTGTTCGCTCTGCAATTTGCCACAGAGATTGTTAGCGTTTTACCCATTTCAATCTTTTCATTCGTTTATTAAATTTCAAACATCATGAACACAAAATCATTTTCATACCTCGTGGCTCTTATTGGCCTCGTGTTATCCTTCTCATTCACTACCATCAAGACCAAAGACATAGAAACCAGTTTTTGGGTAAACCGCGACTGTCCTATGTGCGCTACAAAAATAGAAACCGCTGCAGACCTTAAAGGAGTGAAGGTGGCCACCTACAATATGGACACTTATATGCTTAGTCTTGTGTACAATCCTAAAAAGATAAAAATAGAACAGATACATCAGGCCATTGCTGATGCGGGCTATGACACTTCGTTGATAAAAGCCAGCGATGATGCTTACAACAATTTGCCGGGTTGCTGCCAGTATGATAGAAGTGTACAACCTAAATAATAGCCGACATGAAACTCATTCGAATATTTACCTTTTTGCTGTCAGCGGCCACCTTGGGATCATGCAGCAACGGAACAATCAATACGAAGATTGAATTTAAAGTGTGGGGCAATTGCAACATGTGCAAGAAGACCATAGAAAATGCGGTAGATGTAAATGGTGTGATGAAAGCAGACTGGGACAAAGACACTAAGATGATGCATGTGAGCTATGACAGCACACTTATTAAGCTGGACGCCATTCAGCATTTGATAACACAAGCGGGCTATGACACAGAAAAATATACAGCCGAACAAAGCACATACGATGGTTTGCATGAGTGCTGCCATTACGATAGAAAAACAGAATAATTCAAATACAAACAACAAAATAAAAATCAATTACAAATGAAAAAAGTTTACTCTTTAATTACAGCAATAGCATTAGCTGCTTTTGTCAATGCACAAACTACGGCAATGGATTTTACACAGAATGACTGCAATGGTAACAGTGTAAATCTCTTCGAACTGCTCGATCAGGGTCACGTGGTGATACTCGAATTTTTTATGGACAATTGCAGCCCTTGCATTAATGCGGGCAATGCTCTTGAACCAGTATTTGTTGCGCAGGAAGCCGCACATCCAGGTATGGTACATTGGTTTCACTTCGCATTTAATAATACATATACCTGCGAAGTAGTTTCTGCTTGGGTAGCAGAACATGGTTTTCCTTCCACACCATTTACCAGCGGAGCATCGCAGGTATCTTACTATGGTGGCTTTGGTATGCCCACAGTAGTTGTAGTTGGCGGTGCTGACCATGACATATTGTTCACGGCCATTGGCTGGTCTTCGGGCGAGCAGAATGATGTGAACGATGCTATTGAAACGTTTTTTGGTCCTGATGCAGTGCAGGAAGAAGTGACCTCTTCAGTTGCTTTCAGTGCATCTTACATGGCCGCAACACAGAACATACAGCTTGACATGAATATGCAAACTGCCTCACAGGTGGAGATAGAAGTATTTACTGTAGATGGACAACTGGCATTGCAAAGTGAGAAACTTGAAGTGGCGACAGGCGAGTCAACACACACACTAAATGCTGCACAACTGCCCACGGGTATTTACATAGTGACTGTGCGAATGGGCACTCAAGTGGCCACACAGCGAGTAAGTATCGCCAAGTAAAAAATAAAATTTAGAGAGGTTGCAACGGCCTCTCTATTTTTCTTCTCAAACAGAAATTGATGCGAAAGGCTATTTATTCAGTTACGGCAATTATCATTACGGCATTGTGCCATGCGCAAAATCCGCTTTTCATTCCTGCATTGCTTGAAGGCACCGCATTTGATTTGCAAGTGCAAAACGGCACCACCCAATTTTTTGAAGGAGTGAATACCCCAACCTACGCTGTGAATGGAAACATACTTGCTCCCACCATGGTGTGGCACAAAGGCGATGTGGTGACACCAAGTGTAACCAACAACCTGAACACGACCACCACCATGCATTGGCATGGACTGCACGTGGCACCAATGTATGATGGTGGCCCGCATCAAATCATAGAATCAGGAACTACATGGTCGCCACAGTTCGAGGTGATGAATGTAGCTGGCACCTTTTGGTATCATCCCCATGGCGAAAACAAAACCGACTTCCAAGTGTCGCGCGGTCTGGCTGGAATGATCATCATAAAAGACGAAGTAGAAGAAGCACTTGAGTTGCCACACACTTATGGTGTAGATGATTTTCCGTTGATAGTACAGAGCAAAAGTTTTGATGAACTGCAACAGATACAAATAGCTACACATGCAGACACAGTGGTGATGGTGAATGCCACCATCAATGCGTATTTGAATGTGCCCTCACAAGTTGTCCGTTTTCGCTTGTTGAATGGTTCATCGGATCGCAGTTATTTATTTGGATTTTCAAACAACATGAATTTTTATCAGATAGCCACTGATGGTGGCTTGAAAGAAACACCTTTTGAAACCAATCGCCTGCGCTTATCACCTGGCGAGCGAGCGGAGGTATTGGTGAACCTCAGCGGTATGCAAGATGAAAGCATCTACCTGATGAGCTATGGAAGCGAGTTGCCCAATGGAATAATAGGAGCTGAAACAGTGGGCCAAATGACAGAACCAGATGGCTACTCAGATAATTGGTTGAATGGAGCAGACTTCAATCTTTTGCAACTAAACATAGGAGTGCCAACTGCAGAAGCTAATACAACTATACCATCAACACTTGCCTCCATCGTACCCATCAACATCAACGATGTAACCGTGACAAGAGAAATAAATCTGGTGCCGATGGAGGACGGAATGGAAAACATGGTAGAAGGGCCATTCGGAATAAACAATGTTCAGTTTAACATGGAAGTGATAAATGAGACAGTGTTGCTGAATGCCACTGAAATATGGACACTAAATAATCAGACACAAGTGGCCCATCCATTCCATATTCACGATGTAGAATTTCAGATAATAGACTACAATGGTGACACACCACCACCAGACCAACAAGGCTGGAAAGATGTTGTTTTGGTGATGCCAATGCAATCAGTTTCGTTCATTGCGAAGTTTGAACACTTTGCAGATCCAATGGTGCCATACATGTACCACTGCCATTTGCTACACCATGAGGATGAGGGAATGATGGGGTCGTTTCTTGTGATAGATCCGGATAATGTTGAAGAAGAATCAGAAAGGCTGGTGGGAGCTTATCCGAATCCTGCTGATGCTTATTTTCAAGTAGTGATGAGCGAGAAACCAGAGGCCAATGCGAATGTGTTTTTGACGGATGTGGCAGCAAGAATAGTTCAAGCACCAATTGAATGGAATGATACCACGATGCGCATAAACACGGAGCAACTAAATGCAGGAATATATGCTGTGATGCTAGATGGCAGAAAGCTTTCGCAATTTGTAAAAAAATAAAATCAATTATGAAAAATTTATCTGTTTTATTGTTTGCTCTGTGCTTCACCGTTGGGATGTCAGCACAAACATTCAGCGTAGTTGAAAACGATACACTATACATCAGCGATGTGCCGATGGAACAATACACTTCGCATTACATAGATATAGTCAATACAGGCGCGCAGGAACTGAACATGGCATGGGAAAGAATAAGCGTTGATGTGCCTGCGGATTGGGAATACTCACTTTGTGATTTGGGTATTTGTTATATAGGCATCCCGCCAGGTGCTACGGTGGCCCAGGATTTACCCGTTTCAGGCATCGGGTTTTTTGGAATCAATCTGACACCGCACTCCGAAGGAAACGGCTCCGTTCAAATCCAAATATGGGATACCTTGTTTCCCGATGATAAGACGTTGCTCACATGGTACTTCTCCACTGGCACAGTTGGAGTGAATGAAGTGAAAAAGGCAATAGTAATATCCGCATTCCCCAACCCAATTGGTGATGTCCTGTATGTCAAAAATGATTCGAATGAAAGTGTTTACTACAATCTATATAACCAAAGTGGGCAGCTACTTTTTTCAGAATACAACTCGAGAGTTATACAAGAGTTTGATTGTTCTCCATTGAGCAGTGGACTCTATTGCCTTACAGCAAATACTAAAAATTACCAAACAAAGATTCAACTATTGAAACGATGAAAAACTCAGCAAATAGACTGCTGCTATCAGCACTTCTTCTTTCCTCTGTAGCACAAGCTCAACTTACTATTTCCGATCCAATCATAGTAGCACCGCAAGATCCTTATGGTAACATACGTCCTCGTATAGCGCTTAACGCAGCTAACGAACCCGTAGTAATTTGGTGCAACAGTGCAGATGAAAAACTCTATTCTTCAAAAATGGAAGATGGTATTTTCACTACTCCTGTTCAGTTAAATCCTGATGGAATTGGCATATCTTCATTTGATTGGTATGGTCCGGACATAGCTTCTGCTAACAACAACATAGCTGTGGTGATGAAACTGGAGCCTGAAATGGAAGCACACACTTATGTGGTAATGTCTTATGATGGCGGTATGACCTGGAGTGATACAGTGCTTGTCGAAAACTCCTTGCCGTTGATGTCGCGTATGCCTAGCATCGGCATGGATGCACAAGGAAATCCTTATGTGGCATTTTTGCGTGAAGACATGGTGGGTTTTAGCGAATGGGCTTTGGCAAAGTCAACAGATGGCGGAGAAAGTTTTCTAACACCTGTTTCTACCTCTATCAATTTCACTGATGAAGTATGCGACTGTTGCCCATCGAGTACAATAGTAACAGATGAAAATGTAGTGGTGCTTTATAGAAACAATGAAGACAATCTTCGTGACATACGTGCAAGTATTTCTGCTGATGAAGGCATCATGTTTATGCAACAAGCCGACATGGACGACTTGGATTGGCAGATCACGGCTTGCCCAGCATCAGGCCCCTCAGCTTATGTGGCTGATGGAAAAATTTATAGCACCTGGATGAGTGATGCATCAACAGACACGCGTGTTTATTTTTCCAGTTATGACATAAGCAGCGAAACTTTTGATGGCTCCATTCCACTAGCCGCAACCGATGAAAATCTTGCGCAGAATTTTCCGACCATTGCCGGAGATGAAAATATTTCAGCCATAGCGTTCGAAAATATTCAAACTGCCCAACGCAACGTACATCTCTACTATTCCACCACATCCTTTGCCACACAACCCGAGTTTATAGACCTTACCTCAGCATTTGCCGGCAATCAACAACGCCCACATATAGCCTTTGCCGATGGCGTCTTTCATATAGTATATACTGACAATGGAGGCGATGCCGTGATGTATCAAAGCATTTCAGGTTTTGTAAGTGTAAATGAAAAAGAGATGTCAACCACAAGTGTCGAAGTATTTCCAAATCCGGCAACGAATGACGTGCAATTGAAATGGGAAAGCACGGCAAGTGAAAAATGTGTGATAGATGTGCTGGATGAAAAAGGAATGCTGGTAGCCAGTTACAACTATTCGGCTTCAACAGGCATTAACAATTTTATTTTATCAGTGAAGGAATTGTCAAAGGGTGCATACAACATTCACTTGTCATCTGAAGCTGTTGACACATACTCCACCATTGTAAAGGAATAGAAAATGCTTGATAATGAAATTTTAGATCTGGTATATAACTTACATTCGCACCGCATTGCAAATAACTACACGCATAAAACTTCTGTTGCTGATATTCGGCTATGTCGTAGTTCTTTTTCATGGGGCGCTTCCCCATTGCCATGCCTCAGAGACAAGCGGCCATCATTATCCACATCATCATTCTACCGCGAACCACCACCACGGTGCTGATGAGCATAATGATGAAGATGATCACGAGCAATTGAGCCATGATGATGGCTTGCACAAAGGATACGTAAAAAGTAATTCAATCCAATACTTCGCGCTGGAGATTCCTGCTGAATTGATGTCTGTGCATTTTGCGTTTGCTGCACCATTGGCAGATGGTGACAACGCATGCGATGTATTGAATCTATCGCAACGAGTCCGAAGAGGACTAGCTGCCGCGCACACGCTGCGCGGCCCACCTGCTTGCTAAGCGGGGGTAATTCCTATTGGAACAACTCATCTATTGTATGACGCACTGCTAAGTGCGCATTCTTGTTTCCTACTTCATTTAAGTCCGCCATCCATTTTTATTAATCATGTATTTGAATAAAATCATATTCACCATCATTGGTCTCACATTATATATAGTGGG
>JAYSWI010000147.1:0-2394 GCA_043718125.1 Flavobacteriales bacterium | reverse complement strand
CAAGTTGGATATTTTTTCTTTGTATTTTTCTTCCTTCTCTTTTCCCTTTCCTCTTTCGCTCAAGAGGATACCGCCATAGTTCGCACTTATGGCGGCCCTTACTACGAAGAAGGAAGGCAAATAATTGAATCCATTAACGGTGGCTATGCCATTATCGGGACTACTGGAAGCGACCAGCAGAACAACACCAATTTCTACCTGTTGCGCTTGGATGAGGAACTGAATTGTATGTGGAGCAAAAGCCTTGGTGGCCCGGAGGTAGAGTGGGGTTATAGCATTGTGGAAGATGCCGATGGTAATTTCCTTTTGTGCGGCTACACCAACAGTTATGGAGCAGGCGCTTATGATGTGTTGGTTTACAAAGTAGATACACAAGGCGAGGTTATCTGGCAGCAAACCTTTGGAGGAACAGACTGGGATTTTGCTTACAAAATGATTGCACACCCGGAAGAAGGCTATCTTATTTGCGGCAAAACCTATAGCATGGGCAACGGAGGCAGCGATGGCTATTTGTTGCACATAGATGCAGACGGGAATTTAATTTCGGAGTGGAGTTATGGTGGGGTGGGGGATGATGAGTTTGTGGATGTGGAATATAGAAATCAACTATTCTTAGCTGAAAATACTCGTCAACTGAATTTGTCCTTTGGAAACATATTGATTGTTGACTTATATGGAAGTATTGTCAATATAGTTCAGTTTGACTGGGGACAAGAGGTTCATCTGGAAGATATTGGTATATCTCAGGATTTCTTCGCAGCGGTTGGAACAGTGGTGCATGCAGATATGACAAGGCAAGCTGTTTTAACCAAATGGACCTATGACTTGATTTCAGAATGGGCTATAATTCAACCAATAAATGATGGACATGAGTATTCTTCAATGGCAATTGCAGACAACGAATTAATTTTGGCTGGCAATACAAATGCTTTTGGAAGTGGGGCGGAAGATGTGTTATTTCAAAGGCGAGAATATGATTCTAATTGGACAGCAGGACCGACTTTCGGTTCGATGCTCAACGACTTTTCATTCAACTGCATTTTTAATAGTCAGTGGCGGTTTATTTCGGTAGGTACAAGTAACGGATACTCAGGAAATGAAACTTATGATTTGTATTTATTATTTCTGCAAGATGAAGAACTGACATCATCATATGTCGAAATAGAAGATTTCAATCTTGGCTGTTTCGCCATAAGTATTAATAGTTTGGAACTCAACAATGACATGATAAACTTTGATGGTTCGGTGGTAATTTGTAATTCAAAGGATTTTTTCCAAATGAAATGCTATGATGCACAAGGCAAGCTAATAATTAATACCACAACTAGCTTTGACATGTCAGGCAATGCATCAGGAGTATATCTAGTTATTGCTGAATTAGGGCATGGAAAGCGAATCGTGAGTAGAATTATGGTTGATTGACCCCCCACAAAAACTCACCCCAAAGAAAAAATAATCCCGTAGCAACTTGTTGCTACGCCACAGACTTTGCTCTCGCGCAATGCTCCCTGCATAATCACCAAACAAAAAATTAGGAAGCACCCGCACAAACTCCACACTGTTGTCATCCACTTTCATTTGGGCTTCAGCAAATAGCCTTTTCCATTCGTTCAACGGGCGAATGTTTTCATTGCCAAGCAATATTTTCTTATTCAGCTTTTCATCATATATCTCTATAATGCGTTTGTTGCCTCGCTGTTTGTAGAGTTTCAATCGTTGTATGATGTTCATTCCGTTTTCTTCCACTGCTATCACCTTACCGCCCGGCACCAGCGCGTTTCTTATTATTTGTAGTGCATCTTTTATGGGTTCCGTATGGTGTATGGTGTCCTGCACAATCACCGCATCGTATTGCTCTTTCACTTTCGATTCGTAGAGGTCTGCATAGTCATAACTGAAACCCGAAACATCACCATGCCTTGACCAAAACAAAAGCCTTTCTGGTATTTCTTTAAAATAATATTCTAGCGTTGAGCCATGCACTTTGTATCCATTAAGAGCAAGGAAAATCGCTGTTGTGCCATATCCACAACCAACATCCCATATAGCTTTCCTGCCCGCCACATGTTTTTCTATATAAGACAATCTTTGGCAGAAATAGGCCTTGCGCCAAAGCTCTTTTTTGGGTTCGCTCAAGAAGCGATAGTAGCCTTGAAGTTCTTTGTGCTCAACTATTTCTTCGAGCAACAAATTGTAAAATTGGTCAACACTAAGTGCCATATAGGGCGGCAATATAGAATGCGCTTTGCTTGACATTCCTACCACGTTTTTTCTATTTCAACAAATATGTATGCAGTTGAGTTGGCTTCATACACTCTGCATAAAGTGTTGTTATTTGATCTGTTTTGGTCCAGCCAGAACCTTTGCGACTTCGCAACTTTGCGAATCAGCGGA
>JAYSWI010000146.1:0-2395 GCA_043718125.1 Flavobacteriales bacterium | reverse complement strand
ATGTCATGTGGCGTTGAAATGATTAGGATTTCTTTTATTCCCGCTAGCATCAAAGTAGAAAGCGGGTAATAAATCATCGGCTTGTCGAACACCGGCATCAGTTGTTTGCTTACAGCCAGTGTGATTGGGTATAGCCTGGTGCCGCTACCTCCGGCTAGAATTATTCCTTTCATATTGCTATTTGTTGACTTGTTGGTTTGGCGACTTGTTGATTTCGTGAGTTCATGCTTTGTTGTCCTTCACTAGGCTCGGAATGACATTTCAAATTGATTTGTAGGTTGATTTAGAATTTCGAAATTCCATTATAGATTTTCGTCCGCTTTCTTTTCAGTGTCATCTGTCTTCACAGCCTCTTCAATTTTCCGAATCTCCCAATCGGTGTATTGCAATTCGTCTTCTTCATCCATCATCACAAAGAAAGGTTCTTTGAAAGCTTTGGTGGTGATGCTGCGTTGAAATGAAAGCAAGAGTGCCGGCAACACGATAAGATTTGTAAACATGGCCACCAAAATGGTGACAGCAGTGAGGACACCAAGCGCACGGGAACCATCAAATTCTGATGCGGCAAAACATCCAAATCCAAAAAGTAAAACCAAGGAAGTGTAAACCATGCTTGCGCCCGTTTCGCGAATGGCAAGCAATGCGGATTCTTTTATTTTCCAATTGTGAAACTTCAACTCTTGCCTGTATTTGGACAGGTAGTGAATGGTGTTGTCCACCGTAATCCCAAGGGCAATACTGAATACTAGAATGGTGGATGGTTTGAGAGAAATATCGCAAAATCCCATGATGCCGGCTGTCATCAATTGCGGAATGATGTTGGGGATAAATGAAATGAGTACCATTCGAAAACTCCAGAACATGACAGCCATCATGAGTGAAATGATAAGTACTCCAAAAAAGAGACTGCTGAATAAATCACCTACTAAATAATTGGTTCCTTCCAAAAAAACAACTGAAGTTCCGGTGAGTGTCACATCAAATTTGGTTGGGTTAAAAATGCTGTCTATTTGGGGTTTTATTTCCTGCATCAGCCTATCCATGTCGTGCGTACCAATATCGCGCACCTGTGTGCTGATGCGTGTCATGGACTTTGCGCTATCAAGAAAAGTTTTTTCTACACCGCGCGAATTGTAATTGTCACCCTCGAGATATGGAGCAATAAAACTTTGTTCATCACGCGAGATCAATGTGTAATATTCTGAATCGCCATCGTAGTATGCTTGCTTTACAAATTTGCCGGCATCTACTATGGAAAGGGAGCGGGAGAATGGATGAATGACAGAATCGTTGATCTTCAACTGAAAGGTGTCGAGCAATATTTGAAGGTCCTCTATTTTGCTAAGATTTTTGGCTTGTGTAATTTGTCCTTTCTTTTTTCCATCCACTAAAATTTCAAATGGCATCACTCCATTAAAATTGTTTTCAAACCATTTCAAATCAGTTATCACTCTGTCGCTATCGGGGATGTCGTCCACAATATTTCCTGTAGTTTTTATGAGTGAAATACCAAAAACACAAATTGCAGTTAGGGTAATTGTGGAAATATAAATTGCCCTGCGGTGGTACATGACCAAACGCACCAGAGCGTCCAAAACTTTTTCTAACCATGGGCTGCTGAGGTGACCCAAATGTTTTTCTTTGGGAGGTGGCAGCCAACTATAGACGACAGGAAATATGAGAAGCGATAAGAAAAACGCAAGCAAACAATTCAAACTTGCAATGACTCCGAAGTGAACAAGCAAGTCGCTTGAGGTGAAAATGAATGTAGCAAATCCGACTGCGGTGGTGGCATTGATCATGAATGCCGCAGCTCCTGCCTTCTGCACCACGCGGGCCAATGCGCGTGTTCTATTTGCATAGCGCGAATATTCTTGGTGGTATTTCGTCACCAGATAGATACAGTTGGGAACGGTGGTGACGATCATCAACGGAGGTATCAAACCCATCAATATCGTAATGGGGTAATCGAAGAGAGCAATAGTTCCCATTGCAATAATGACACTGATGACGACCACGCTCATCACCACCAGCGTGACTTTTAGGCTTCGGAAGAAAATGAAAAGCAACGCCATACAAATAACACCGGCCAGCATAGTAAAAAACTTCAATTCGCTTTTCACTTTAGTGGTCATTACTGTTCGAATGAATGGCAATCCACTTACATACGATTTGATTCCGGTTTCTTCAGTGAACTTGTCGCTCAAAGCAATCATCTGCTCCACGGCATTGCCTCTATTTTCGGAATCAAAAAGCTGGGCATTTACAAAAACCATCATCAAACCCGCATCAGTAGTATCATTGTAGAGCAGTCCCTTGTAAAATGGAAGTGAGTATATGCGGTTTTTTAAACTATCAAGTTCTCCTTGAGATTCAATTTCATTTTGAATGACGG
>JAYSWI010000145.1:0-2396 GCA_043718125.1 Flavobacteriales bacterium | reverse complement strand
TGCTCAAAAGGAAAGCGGCAAGGTGCTATTTACAGATTATGGATATCACAATCTGGGAGTGCCGCGCAACAATCACAACCCTTTTTACACCACAGATTTAAGCGTGAATCCATTGGGCGAAAAAGCTATAGACATAGGGCTTGGGCAAGTAGTTGGAGACAAATTACAAAATGGAAAATTCAAAACACCATCACTCCGAAATGTGGAATACACCGCACCCTATTTTCACAATGGATATTTCAAAACGCTGGAAGAAGTTGTGCACTTCATCAACACACGCAATGCCGGCCACTATGCCGAGGCCGAAGTATTAGAAAATATAGAAGTGGGACGAACAGGAGCGTTAGGATTATCACAACAAGACGAGCGTGACATCTGTCTTTTTCTGCTTACACTGAGCGATGGATACTCCAATTAATTATTAGAATTTCGAATCCGAATTCTGCATTATCAATCTTACTGAAACATTTCCGTTTTCAGATTCTAGTTTTACTCACAGCCGACATTGGTCAATCCGAATTGTCACTTCGGTACTACGATAGGAAATCCTGCTTCTTTCCATGCTTTCAACCCATCCTTTAGATTATGTACAGCAAGGAATCCATGCTCTATCAAAAGTTGGGCAGCTTCTTCACTGCGCCCTCCGGAGGCACAATAGACAAGAATGGTTTTCTTCTTGTCCAGCTTGGCCACTTCTGTTGCGAAGTTGTCGTCAAACCAATCAATGTGGATCGAGTTGGCAATTTTGCCTTTCGAAACCTCGCCAATTGTGCGCACATCGAGTAGGATAAAATTGCCACCGTTCATCGCTTCCATGAATTGTTGCGCATTGTCGTTGATCACTTGCATCATTGCTCTTGCAATTATTTTGGAAGACAGACCTGTCGCCTTCAACTCAAAGTTGAAAACAGGAATCATAAAAAAGGCAACTGCTGCTGAAAATATTTTTCTATTCATAGTGCGTAAAAGTAAGGGTTGAAATTTGACTGTTGATGATATGTCCGACAACTTTTCTTGTGGTTCATTTTTTATACCTCGAACATTTTTTTGTATCCATCACCGCCAATTTCTATAGTCTTTAAATTTCAATTTCGCTTTCAACCTTTTGCAAGTTCATAACTTGAATTTGAACAAAGCAAAAAAAACAGTTGAACAAATACATTCGTCTTGTCGCAGCCAAGCATTCGCCAAAAGAGGTTGAAGCCTTACTGAACATTTACTCACAAATTATATATACCATATCAACCAAACAGCGTATGTCAATAGCGAAAAAAGCAACTAAAGAGAATGCTAATGCAAGCAAAAAAACAGCTCTTAAGGAAGGAAAAGTAGTGCACATCACTTCAGAGAAAAACTCGAACACCTCAACAGCCAAAACAAAAAAGATTTATGTGATTGATACTTCTGTTTTGCTTCATGATCATAATTGTATCAACAGTTTTGAGGAAAATTATGTGGCCATTCCGATTACCGTTTTAGAGGAGTTGGACAAGTTCAAAGTTGGAAACGATACAAAAAATTTCGAAGCCCGCGAGTGTATTAGAATAATAGATCGATTGTCTTCAAACCATACACTTAAAGAATGGATTCCACTTGAAAATGAAGAAAATGGTTTCTTTAAAATCATTCTCAATTCGAGCGATGTGTCACCAAAAAATGCAGAATCCATTTTTGAGGCACGAAAGAATGATCATAAAATTTTGAATGCAGCACTCCAACTTCAGCATGAAGAAAAAAAGGCAAGGGTTATCTTAGTTACCAAAGACATCAACCTTCGAATAAAAGCCAAAGCCCTTGATCTACCAGCGGAGGATTTCAAAACGGGCAAGGTAAAAGACCACATGATGATGTACAGTGGCCGCACAACTATCGAGGGAATGGATTCGGAGTTTATCCGCAAACTATATCAAGAGGGGCGAAGCAGTGAATTGGAGTTGCTTGGAAAGGAAAAACAGAACAATCATTTTTATATTCTTAAGAATTGTAGCTCTTCTGCCTTGGCGTATTACAACGGAAAGACGCACGAAATAGAGCGTGTGGACAAAGTTTATGCTTATGGAATAAAACCAAAAAATGCAGAGCAAGCATTTGCACTTCACGCCATCCTCAATCCTGATGTAAAGCTCGTGACAATAAGCGGAGTGGCAGGCACCGGAAAAACATTGTTGGCATTGGCAGGTTCACTGGAGTTAAAAAACAATTATGATCAATTGATTCTAGCGCGGCCAATAGTTCCACTGAGCAATAAGGAAATTGGATTCTTGCCGGGCGATGCAGAAGAAAAAGTGAATCCATACATGCAGCCACTTTGGGACAATCTTAATTTCATCAAGAATCAATTTGGTGAAAACGAAAAGAAACGCAAGGCCATTGATGAGATGCAGACAGCCGGAAAA
>JAYSWI010000144.1:0-2399 GCA_043718125.1 Flavobacteriales bacterium | reverse complement strand
ACAAAAATGTAAATCAAATTCGATTAAAAATTTATTTAAGGCGGAAAATGTTGCGCTCTGAAATGAGCTGGGAATCAAGTATCGAAGGTGGCACCTATACCAACTTTGGCTTGTTTCAACAACATGCACTTTCTTTTGATTATGTATATCGTGGAAAAAGAAAAAAGAAAATTCGTACAAGACTTTATTATGGTGGAGGCAACAAAACTTTCATCCTCAATCCATCGGGGCAAAACGGAACAAATGACTATTTGTACGATGGATTATTCCTTGGTAGAAGTGAAACCAGTGGCGTGCTCTCGCAACAATTTTTGAAAACTCAGGGCGGCTTGGCAGTTCCATACTCTATCGGATTCAATCAGCATTTGCTCAGTGCCAATGTGGAATTGGATATGCCCATCAAATTTCCAATTGGCTTGTATGGAGGTATAGCATACGGTGTATCTAACAGCAATTTTAGCAACAACATTTTTGTGGGCGGTGTTTCATTGCCTTTGGTTAGAAATCTGTTCGAAGTGTATATACCAATCGTTTATTCTGATGTGATTAAGACACAAATAGTAAGGGATAAAGTGAAATTTGGAGAGACCATCATGTTTCAATTAAATCTGAATTTCATCAATCCGCATGACCTGCTTCGTAGAATTGAATTGTGATTTCTGCAATGAATAAAAAAATATATTTTGCTTCAGACTTTCATCTTGGTGCGCCCAATTTTGAAATAAGCCGTGAGCGCGAAAAAAAAATAGTTCGTTGGTTGGATCAAATAAAGCATGATGCGCAAGAAATTTTTCTGGTTGGCGATTTATTTGATTTTTGGTTTGAATACAAGCGTGCTGTTCCAAAAGGGTTCACCCGTCTGCTTGGCAAAATATCTGAAATAACCGATAGTGGAATACCTATTTCTGTTTTCACAGGCAATCACGATATGTGGATTTTTGATTATCTCCCCAAAGAATGTGGTGTGCAACTTTATCGCACCAACATTGAAAGAACTTGGAACAATAAAACTTTTCTTATAGGCCATGGAGACGGACTTGGGCCAGGCGATAGTGGCTACAAATTCATTAAGAAAGTATTTGCCAACAAAGTTTGCCACTGGCTTTTTGCAAGGCTGCATCCTAATTTTGGAATATGGCTGGCCAGCAGTATGAGTGCATATAGCCGAGGCACAACAGGCGACAAAGACCGTACTTTTTTAGGCGAAGAAAACGAATGGCTCGTCATTTATTGCAAAGAAGCACTCGCGAAAAAGCACCACGACTATTTCATTTTTGGCCATCGTCATTTGCCTCTTCAAATTCAGTTAAATGCACAATCCACATACATCAATTTGGGCGAGTGGTTGAGCCAAAATACTTATGCAGTGTTTGATGGCGAACATGTTGTATTGAAGAAATTTGAAGAATAATCAAGCCGCTTTGATCAACATTTTTTTGCCCGTGCGTTCTATCAAAATTTTATAGCGTGGCTGCTGCGCCTCGCAGAGTGCTGTAAAGGAGCTAAAACCGAAATTTTTGCAGCTAAATCCTGCAATCAGTTTTGACAAATAATTGGGGATGGAATTGATATCAGCATGTCCGGTTATTGAATTTTTACACATCTCAAATGCCTTGTCAAATTGTAAACTATCAAATGGTATTGACACCGGTTGCTCAACAATTTTCTGCTTATTGATATCCAAATGCCCAACAATTCTAAGACCGTTTGTTATTGACGATGGAGGGCCAGATTCATTTGATTCCAATTTATTCCAGGTGTGTTTTTCTTCGCGATTTAGAGTGAAATTTTCTGTAAAAACAAAACTCTGACAAGCACTTACAAATGCTTCTGGCGTATAGGAAGCGCCAATACCCATGGTGAAAAGTCCTTCTTCGCGAATACGATGAATCAAGCCGGTGTAGTCGCTATCGCTGCTGACTATGCAAAAACCATCCACTTGTTCGTTATGCAAAATATCCATTGCATCAATGATCAAAGCAGTGTCTGTGCTGTTCTTGCCTCGAGTGTATGCAAATTTTTGAATTGGGCGCAGCGCAGTTTGGTTTACTACGTTTTTCCAATGTGAATTGAATGATATGGTCCAATCTGCATAAATCCGTTTTACCGTAATGCGCCCATGTTGTGAGGCTGCCTCCAGTATTTGATTTATTAGGTTGTAATCCGCATTGTCTGCATCAATCAAAACAGCCATGCGCATGTCGTAGTGTTTTCTCATAGGGGTGAGGTGTGATAATAAAATAAGTAAAAAATTGTTTCGGAAATTGGAACGATTGCATTAGAAATTATGTTTCATTCTTTCTTACAAAACATAAACACATTCCAAAATGAAAGAGGAAATTACCGCAATAAATTCAGATGGCCTTTGAATGATTGGTAGTCCGAAATTTCTTGATCCT
>JAYSWI010000143.1:0-6971 GCA_043718125.1 Flavobacteriales bacterium | reverse complement strand
CAATAACGACTGCCACCACAGTCACTATCACCGCAGTGGGTGGTGGAACTTCCAGTTGTAGTTTTCAAGTTTTACCAACAGACAACACGCCACCTGTTATTACAAATTGTCCTGCAAATCAGAACGTGAATTTCTCTGGTGCTTGCAATTATGTTTTACCTAATTACATTTTACAATTTGCAATTTCTGCTACCGACAATTGTGTGTCGCCAGTGTTGCTTACACAATCGCCAATAGCAGGAACACCAATAACGACAGCCACCACAGTCACCATCACCGCAGTGGGTGGTGGAACTTCTACTTGCAATTTTCAAGTTTTACCTGCTGATAACACAAATCCGGTAATCAACTGTAATTCGAATTTGACAGTGAATTGTGGAGCTGGAATTTGCGGTGCCAACGTTGTGGTGCCAATCGTGCAGGCCAATGACAACTGTGGCATTGTTTCCATCACCAATTCTTTCAATAGTGGTGGTGCAATGGCTTCTGGTTTTTATCCCCTTGGAATAACTACCGTATCCTACATTGCTATGGATGCCAATGGTAATTCTGATTCGTGCTCTATAACAGTCAAGGTGGTGGACAACCAAACACCCACGATTTTATGCCCACCAAGCATAAATATTCTTGCAGAGAATGGAGTTTGTCATGCCGAAATTTTTAATCTTTTGGCTACTGCAAATGATAATTGTGCCATCGTTTCTATAGTCAATTCATACAATACCCTTGGTGCAAATGCCTCTGACATTTATCCGGTTGGAAGCACAGAAGTCGAATTTATTGCAACTGATATTAACGGGAACTCCACCTCATGTTCAATGTTCGTGACTGTGACTGAA
The DNA here is from genome assembly GCA_043718125.1 of Flavobacteriales bacterium. Taxonomy (GTDB): domain Bacteria; phylum Bacteroidota; class Bacteroidia; order Flavobacteriales_D; family Sanyastnellaceae; genus JANNVZ01. The sequence continues at coordinate 6,132 of JAYSWI010000143.1, read as the reverse complement.
AACGAAAACCCAGTTGTTGTTTGTCCTGAAAACATCACTGTGAATGCGGATTTGAACCAATGCGGTGTGGATGTTTCGCAAGGCGATTTAATTGCTATTGATAATTGTGGTGCAGTAAGTATCACCAATTCATTCAATAGCGGTGAAAACGCTTCAGGCTTTTATCCTATTGGAATTACAGTAGTAAATTATGTGGTGACTGATGTAACTAGCAATTCATCATTTTGCACGCAAACAGTGGAGGTAATTGATGTTCAATATCCGGTCATTACATCTTGTCCTGCAAATCAAATTGGCAATCTGGATGAGTTCGGAAATTTCATTGTGCCTGATTATTTAGATATGGTTGCTGTTGATGACAATTGTTCGACAACTATCACTCAAATGCCGATAGCAGGTAGTGTCGTTGATAGTACCACCGTCATCATTATTACAGCCTCTGATGGCAGCGGCAATAGCGATACTTGTAATTTCGTATTGAGCGTTGAGGATGTTACAAATCCGGTAATCACAAATTGTTTGGGCATTCAAACTGCTTATGTAAATGAAAACTGTTCATTCGTTCTTCCTGATTACTCAACACTGATTACAGCAGTTGATAATAGTGGTGAGATAGTGCCTATTACACAATCACCAAGTGATGGCACAGCCATAAATACCGCGACATTAATAGAAATTACCGCAACTGATCTGGCCGGAAATTTCAGTACTTGTTCATTCAATGTTTTAATTCAAGATACTATTCCACCTTCCATTATTTGCCCAGGCCATGTGGCGGTTAATGCAAATGCTGGATGTCAAGTTTGGTTGGATTTTGACCCTGCATTTGTTGGTGACAATTGCACAGCAAATATTGCAACACACAATTTTGATCCTTCTCAATTCAATACCAATTCCAGTGCATTTTATCCCGTTGGAATTACGGAAGTTCTTTGGACAGTAAGCGACAATTCTGGCAACAGCAATTCTTGCATTCAAACAGTGGAAGTGTACGATGTTACAAATCCATATTTCACTTGCCCGTCTGATATCATTTTGTATGAGCCAATTGGGACAGATAGTGTTTACGTTGATGTTCCAATTACTTCTCCTACGGACAATTGTTTGGTTGAATTATTCTACAATGACTATACAGGAATTTATGATGCAAGTGCGAATTACCCAGTTGGAATAACATATATAAACTGGTATGTAGAAGACGCCACTGGTAACAATTATGGCTGCATACAAACCATCAACATTATTGAAGTTGTGCCTCCGGTTGCGCTGTGTCATTCTTACTTCCTCGAAATAGACTCTGAAATTTGTAGTGTTTTTCAAACCTTAAGTTTACCTGATATGGTAGGCACAGGAACTTATACTTATTGGAACGACTACAATCAAAGTGACATACCTCCAACGGGTAATTTCACCTCTGGAACACAATATATAAATTGGACAGTTGCAGATACGTTTCAAAACATTGCAACGTGTGTTGACACAATTACAGTTATTGACATTGTACCGCCAAACATCATCTGTGTTGACACCCTATTTTTTGAAACATCCTTGCCCTTTATTTGTTCTGATAGTTTGGTCATACCTGCACCATTTTCCACTGACAATTGTGGTGTTCTAAATGTTTCAAATAGCTACAATGGTTTTCAAAGTGCCAACGCTTACTACCCAATTGGAGTTACTGATATTCTGTGGTTGGTATTTGATAATTCTTTAAATTTTGACACCTGTTGGCAAACTATTGTGCTAACGGATGTTATCGAGGAAGAAATTATATGCCCCTCTGATCAAATTGGATATACAGATATAGCTGGTCTATATGAAATACCAGATTACACCCTGCTGTCTTCAATTATTACAAGTTGTACACCGGCCATTATCCAAGTGCCTGAGCAGGGTTCAATAGTAAATGGTTCAACATTGGTCACACTTTATGGATTTGACGGAGAGTTTCTTTTCGACTCATGCACCTTCAATGTTACACTGTTCGATACGCTTGCACCAGTTTTTGTTTGCCCAAATAATATCATCACACTTTATGCGGATAGCAATTGTTATGTCAATATTGAAGCATACAATCCATTGATTGATTCATCATTAATTGTTGAGTCTTCATATTACACAATTCATCAGTATCCGGAGGTAGGTGCAACGGCTACAACAATTGAATCCATCCTTATCTGGGTGGAGGACGTGTCTGGAAATGTGAGCGATACCTGTTTTATTCCTCTTGAAATTTTGGACACAATTGCCCCTGCAATTGTATATGGCGACTTCTTATATCAAATCGCGCTTAATGGAAATTGTGAAGTGCAAATTCCAAATTTCGAGCAATGGATTCAGTTTGAAGACAATTGTTCAGAGGTGAATATTGTAAGTCAGTTTCCTTCAGTTGACTCCCTGTTTTCGATGGTGCAAAGCATTGATGCTACTTATGTAGTTTCTGACGCTTCTGGAAATAATTCAACGGTGCAATTCACAATAGAAATAGTGGATAGCACGGCTCCGTTAATGAGTATTGACAATGATGAATATTTTATTTCCGCTACAAATTGCACGGCAGAAATACCGGATTACATCAGCGAAGTAACTTTTGCGGATTGCTCCATGCCGGTTACTGTGGTTCAAACTTCTGACGTTACAGAATTGGCTGTAGGTGACAGTGCCATCGTTATTTTGACGGCAACTGATGCTTTTGGCAACACATCATCACAGGAAGTATTGGTGATAGTTGTAGATGACCAAGCACCTGTGCTTGAGCAATTATCTGACACCACAATATTTATTGCACAGGACTTGTGCGAAATAAATTTCAATACAACTTATGCGAGTGCATTTGATAATTGTGATGCCACACCAAGCATAGAAATAGTAGGAGGCGAACAAAATAATTTCATCCCTGGCGATTATAGTATTGAATATTTTGCGCTAGACGACAGTGGCAATGTCAGCGACACTTTGAGTTTTACGTTGCATGTTATTGGAAGCAATTCTATTATAGAAAGTTGGATTGTTCAAGATGCTATTTGTCAAAATGCGTCTGCAATAAATGTATTAGCGGTTACAACAGCTACTTATGAAATAGTATTTGCTGGCATTGGAGTGAATGATACTTTGTTCGACTTAATGCTGGATCCAGGAAATTATCCTGTGGGCGAATACACTCTTTTATTGAACAGTTGTAGCACAGACTCTGTGCAAAACATTTCAATCACAAGCTCACCAGTTTTCCAATTTGATGATGATAATTTAGCGATATGCACAAACCAAATTGAGGCTACCTTTTATAGCACCGAGGTTGACATAACTTGGGTAGTTCCATCTGCAATAAATATGAATCAAACAGGAAGTGAAATCTATTTGACCACTTCAAGTTTTGGCGAATTTTTGATTTCTGGAAGTGTGGAGGCAAATGGTTGTGCCACGTCAGACGCACTTAATATCACCTTCTGGGAGCAGCCACTAATGCCGTATGCGGGCCCTGATCAAGAATTGCATCTGTTGGACCAACTCATTTTGCAAGGACAATATTCAGGTGTTGGTCAATCTAACTGGAGCGTAAATAGTGGCAGTGGAATTTTTGAAAATCCAGACGATTTGAATTCCAATGTTTCCGGTTTGGCATTAGGACAAAATGTATATGCACTAGAAATTATCAACGGCATTTGTTCATCATCCGACTCTGTTATTGTCAATGTTTATGGAATGATAATACCAAATGGGTACTCACCAAACGGAGATGGAGTGAATGACAATTTTGAAATTAGAGGAATTGAAAATCTTGAAGAAGCCTCATTAGAAATTTACAACCGATGGGGACAGTTGGTATTTGAATCCGCAAAATATTTGAATGAATGGAATGCGCAGAATATGCAATCAGAATCATTGCCTGATGACACCTATTTCTACGACCTAATTCTTAAAGGAGAATCCTACCAAGGCTTTGTTGTGATAAAAAGATAAACATGAAAAAATTTGTACTTCATATTGTTTTCTGTTTGAATTGCATGGTTCAAGGCATTGGTCAATTCCAGCCGCAACAAAGCTTGTACATGTACAACCCGCTACCAATCAATGGTGCCGCAGCAGGAAGGGACGATGCATTGAGCGTAGCCATCAGCCACCGAACCATGTGGCGTGGAATAACAGGTGCTCCAAAAACTCAAAATGTATCCATTCACACGCCACTGAAAAAAGAAAATCTTGCTGTGGGTTTTCAAATTACAAACGACAAAATTGGTGTAACAAAACGAACAGGAATTTTCGCAACTGGAGCTTATCGGCTTCAGCTAGATGAAGTAAGAAGAATTGCTTTTGCCATAACAGCCGGAATCATTTCTAATCAGAACAATTGGTCTGATGTTGTTACAACCTACGAAGGTGATCAAGTCTTTGAATCTGGAAATGTTGCATACTGGACTCCCAATATTGGGGCGAGCGTCTATTACCATGACAAAAAAACTTTTGCAGGCATTTCCATTCCGTACTTTCTTAACGAAACATCCGCTGGAAACGGAAAGTATAAGGCTGCACATGACTTTAGTAATTACAATTTTCATCTGATGGGCGGTAAAATATTTACATTAAAGAATCGATATTATTTAAAGCCCTCCATGTTGATGAAGTACCATAAAAGTAGCCCAATTCAAACCGATGTAACCACAATAGCTGGTCATCGAGAGGTAGGCGAAATTGGTTTTACAATTAGACCAAAGCAAGCAATAGCGTTGATGATTCAACCCAAGGTGAATGAACAATTGCGTATCGCCTATAGTTATGATTTTCCAATTGGGTCAAGTAACCAAAATTTTAGAGGCTCACATGAATTTGTGTTGCTCTATACTTTCTTATACAAGAGCAATGCTCCAAATTCTCGATTTTTTTAATTGAAATTACAACACCCTATATCGCTCTTCTTCGCACTGCTTTGTTGCTGTATCATTCATGCGCAGGGTTTTGAAGTGAAGCCGCTGTCATGCAATTCTAAGTATAATGACTTTGCGCCAGTGCCATATAACAACGGGGTTGTTTTTTGTAGTGATAGACCAAGTCGTTTTGTAGTAAAATGGTTGGATGAAAATGGCAATCAGCCATCGAAGATCTACCATGCTGCTGATGTTGGAAAATTTCAATCGGAGATTCTTTCGGAACAGTTGGTAACAAAACTCAACGAAGGGCCAGGCTGTTTTAATGCCGAAAAAACCGTGTTCATTTTCACAGGTAGTATTCGTTTTGGAAACAATGCTGAAGACAATAAACTGGGCCTGTTCATTTCCACATTCAGTAGCGATGGTTGGTCTATACCTATTGCATTTGAATACAACTCGCAAGATTCAAGTTACAGTATTGCACATCCAGCTTTAAGTGCTGACGGTAGCACTTTATACTTTTCGTCAGACATGAAAAATGGATATGGTGGAAAGGATTTATACAAGTGCGAAAGGACAGAATCAGGTTGGAGAATGCCTGAAAATGTGGGACCAATTGTTAATTCGAAAGACAATGAAATTTTTCCTTTCATTTCCAATCAGGGTAAATTGTATTTCACCTCAGCTCGCAACGAAAACACAGGAATGGACATTTATTTATCACAGAAAATCGATGGGGTCTGGAAGAGGCCCATTCTGTTAGATGCGCCTATTAACAGTGAGTATGATGACTTTTCTTATGTCATGAATGATGATGGCGAATCTGGATTTTTTGCCTCTAGTAGAAATGGAAAAAACGATGACTTGTATTCTTTCAATTACAACTACCCATTATTCGAAGCATGTCCACCGGCTGAATTACCAGTGTTTTGCTATTTGTTTGAAGAACTAAATATTTTACCCAATGATTCAATGCCGCTGATTTATGAATGGGAATTTGGAGATGGCACAACCGGGAAAAATTTGTCAGCAGAACATTGCTTTAAGGAGTTTGGAACGTACAATGTTGGTCTTAATGTATATGACAGTCTTACTCGTGTAAAATTTGCTCGTGTTTCCGAAGTTGAAGTTACCATTGCAAAGTCGGAATTTCCATATATCGAATCTGTCGATTCTTTGCTCACCAATCAGGAGGTCACTTTTAATCCTAACGGCACAGACATTGACAATTTCGAAGTGGACCAATACTATTGGGACTTTGGTGACG
>JAYSWI010000142.1:0-2403 GCA_043718125.1 Flavobacteriales bacterium | reverse complement strand
GGCTAGAGCGCTTGCATGGCATGCAAGAGGTCATCGGTTCGAATCCGATTATCTCCACAAAAAGGTTTTCAATTCTGAAAACCTTTTTTTTATGCTTTATCAGATTTTCCTTCTAGCTCTTTTTCCTTAATTGGTACAAACAACACCAGCACCAATCCAACTATGAAGAAAACGATGAGCGCAAGAATGGAGGTGCGCATGCTCCCAAATACGCCTTCCAAATATCCAAAAGTGAGCAGACCGATTATGAGTCCAACTTTTTCCGTTACATCATAAAAACTGAAATAGGAAGCCGTGTCTTTTGTTTCCGGAAGAAATTTGGAATAGGTGCTTCTTGCCAACGATTGTGTGCCCCCCATAATGAAGCCAATGCACCCCGCTGCTATATAAAACGAAAGGGGCGAATGCACCAAAAAGTAAGCAAATGAACAAACACAAATCCAAACGATAAGTGCAGCTTTCAGAGTAAAAAGGTTTCCCTTTCTATTGCTCAATTTAGAGAAAAAAATGGCTCCAGGAATGGCAATAATTTGCACCAGAAGAATTGCACCAATCAAATGAGACTGCTTCAATCCATGGTGCAGAATTCCCATGTTGTCCGTCCATTGCACCTCCTTCTCTCCGAAAAAAGCGGCCATTTGCATGATGGTTTGTACGCCCATACTAAACACAAAAAATGCAAGCAAATACCGCTTAAGTCTTTGTGTGTTTTTCAGTTCTTGCCAAACCATTTTTAATTCCTTGAAACCGTTACCTATTATATGCCAATCAAACTTGGTGTCTTTCTTTTTTTCGGTAAGATGATAGAAAGTATAATGCGCAAAACCTATCCACCACAAGCCCACAGTGATGAAACAATACTTTGCTGGCATCTCGAATACTTGGATCATCACAAGGTTTAATATCAATAGAATCACACTTCCCACGTATCCGAAAGAATAGCCCTTGGCGCTTAATTTATCTTGCTCTTCTGGTTCCGCAAGCTCTGGCAAGAAAGAATTGCTGAAAGCATAGCTGCACCAAAAACCGATGCAGGCGAGTACCACACTCAGCATACTCCATTCAAGATGTGCTACGTCAAAAAAGAAAAGTGAAGCGCAAGAACCTGCACCCAAATAGCAGAATATTCGCATGAATAATTTTTTCCTGCCCAAGTAATCGGCAATGCCGGCAAGCGTGGGAGCTAAGAAACAAACCATCGCCATTCCAAATGCGAGGCAGTATGAAAGCACTTCGGTATTGATAAAAACATGTCCAAAAAAAAGTACGTTGTCGCCAGATGCTCCATCAGCATCATCCTTGGTAACGGCACTGTAGAATATGGGAAATATGGCGGTGCCAATCACCAAGTTGTATGTTGAGTTGGCCCAATCATACATGGCCCAAGCGGTCTGAATTTTTTTGGTGGCTTTCATTCCAAAAGGATTTCAAATTTCAGATTTCAGATTTCAAATTTTACATTCGAAATTCAAGTAATATGTGATAAAGATTAGAGCAACAGTGTGTTTTGAAAATCAGTGTCGATTCATTTATTCCACTCCGCTATCACCGTTTCGTTGCCCTTGGTCTTATCCCCAATTTTCACTTTTACCTCTGTACCTATTGGTAGAAAAATATCCACACGGCTACCAAATTTGATAAATCCGAATTGTTGATTGCGTTCCAAACGATCGCCTGGTTTTACATAATAAATAATGCGCCTGGCAACTGCCCCAGCTATTTGTCTAAACAAAACCTGCTGCCCTATTTTTCTTTCAACTACAATTGTTGTCCGTTCATTTTCGGTGCTGCTTTTAGGGTGCCATGCCACCAAATAAAGTCCATCGTGATATTGAACGTATTTCACCTTGCCTTCGCAAGGTGTCCAATTTGCATGAACATTTAAAGGCGACATAAATATTGAAACTTGAATGCGTTTGTCATTGAAATATTCGGGTTCAAATACCTCTTCAATAACTACAACTTTGCCATCGCAGGGTGCCACCAATTCATCAGCCTCACTCCTATTTTCACGCTTTGGCAATCTGAAAAATTGGATTATTAGAAAGACAAAAACTAATGCAGAGGCCACAATAAACCAATGAAAAATGCTGTTGGAACCGAACAAACGGTATGAACTAAACACAGTTGTACCAGTAAGTAAAAATGTGCCTGCAATTATTCTGTATCCTTCTTTATGTATAGTCATTGATAAATAATTTTTTAATATTCTAGAACTACATTTTATGATTATGAAACCACTACAAGATAAAATATGACGGCTGGAAGCGACAGCAACATACCATCAAAACGATCAAGCACTCCTCCATGACCGGGCATTATTTTTCCGCTATCTTTAATATTGGCCAAACGCTTAAATTTGGATTCAACCAAATCGCCAATGGTGCCAAATATACCTACAAT
>JAYSWI010000141.1:0-2406 GCA_043718125.1 Flavobacteriales bacterium | reverse complement strand
TTTAGTTTATGGTGTTTGAAAGTGAAATTTTTTCAAACTATTTGAGCGGGGGAAAGTGCAAAGGTTTTCAAATGATTTTGTCGAATTCAATACACTTGCGTTGATACAACTGTTGTCAAACCATAATGAGCAAACGGATTATGATTTTTCAGTTGGCCCTAGGTATAAAACTAAAGTTGTAAAAACATTTAAAGAACCACACTTCGCAAAACACCCCTGCCTAGTGGGCAAGGGTGCTTTGAAAGTGTATGAAAAATTATTTACTCTACTACAAGTCTTGTTTTCACTCCGCTGTCGGCATCTACTATTTGGTAAATCCCTGCGCTTACGGCTGAAATATCCACATTCATTTTGTTAGCTCCATTCATTGTGATGGTTTGTACAATCCGTCCTGTTACATCCACCAAATTCAACATTGAAATGTAATTTCCTTTTGCATCAATAGTGATGAAAGCAGAAGCTGGATTTGGATAGATTCCAATCGTTGCGCCTTCAATTTCCTCCACACTGACGATGCAATCGATACATGAACTAAAACATACTTCGGGCAATGTAACATCAGCGGCATTCACTGCAATACTCCTATTGAAGCCACCATTGCCATCGTCCACACCACAAGCAAAAGGAACGGCCTCCACATTTGCAAATGAGTTACCATTGATGTATTTGAATAAGGTCAAACTATTTTCCGGAACGCTTACTGTTGCGGTGTAAACGTTGGCAAAAGCCAAGGTCATGGGTGTTGCCGTTGGAGAAAAAGCATTGAAGCTTCCTGCCACATGCACACCATTGGCGTTGGCGGTGGTTAAACCAAGATCAACTTGCAAAGTGAGGTCCACCATTGGAACAATTACACATGCAGCACAACCAGAAAAACACACTGAACTCAACGTTTCATTTACATCGGTTGCGGTATAGCTGCGATTCGAAAATGCGCCAACTCCGCATTCTGCCGGAACGCTTTCATAAGTAGTTCCATTTACAAATTTGTATTCTGAAATAGTACCACTGTTAAGGACAACAACAGCCTCATAAAGTCCAGCGGCATATTCACTCATCTGTGTTGCTGTGATGCTCCAACCATTGAAGTCGCCTGAGATAAATACGCCATCAGCACTTACCGTTTCGTTATTCATATCCACACGAAATGTTACCAGCACTGGCACAGAAGCACCACATGCAGTGCAAGAAGCAAAACAAACAGGGCCATAAATGGCATCCATTTCTAGCACATCCAAATCGCGATTGATACCGCCAAAGCCATCAGGAACGCCACAAAGCGTTGGCACGGATTCTTGCATTGGCCAATCATTTCCATTGAGGAACTTGAATTGTATAGTTGAGTTGGTATCTACATCGGAAGTAAATTCATAAATGCCGTCAAGGTTGATATCAGTCATTTCGGATGTTGCTGGATTCCAGCCTTGGAAACTCCCTGCTACATGCACTCCTGTTGGATCAACTATTTCGTTGCTCATATCCACCATGAAGGTAACCATCACAGTTGCTGGTAATATCACCTCATCACAATCCACACATTCTCCAAAACAAACTGGCCCAAACGCAGCATCCATATCTGTAACAGCAAGTGAGCGGTTGAAGCCACCAAAGCCATCATCAATGCCGCAACTGTCTGGCACTGTTTCGGAAAATGGCCAATCGTTGCCATTGATAAAACGCCACTGAGCTGTTGTGTTTTCTTCTACAGGCAAAGTGATTTCATATACTCCATCCAAATCCATGTCGGTCATTGCAGAAGTGGAAGGACTCCAGCCTTGGATGTTGCCGGCAAGGTGCATTCCGTTGGCACTTACTATTTCGTTTGCCATGTTCACACTGAATGTTACGTTAACAAAAACGGGTTCAACTACTATATCACAATCCACACATTCTCCAAAACAAACAACGCCTGCGATGATGTCAAGAGTACCCGTTTCGAGTATGCGATTGTTGCCACCGTTACCGTCAGGCAGTCCGCATTCGGCAGGAACAATTTCGCTTTGAGGCCAATCTATACCATTGATAAATTTGTAAGAAAGATTGGACCATTCATCAGCTTCGAAAGTAATTTCATAAACGCCATCCAAATCACCGTCTGTCATCTCAGAAGTAGCGGGATTCCAGTTTTGAAAATTACCCGCAACGTGTACTCCATCCATGCTCACTATTTGTTCCTGCATGTTCACTCTAAGAGTAATCATATTGGAAGGATCGATAATAATATCGTCACAATCTAAACATTCATTGAAACAAACTGGGCCATAAGTGGCATCAACATCTGTTACCTCCATAAAGCGGTTCAATCCACCAAAGCCGTCATCCACGCCACAAAGCGCAGGCACAGTTTCAGATTGTGGAAAATCAATTCCATTGATGAAACGGAATTGAGCTGTTGTATTTTCTTCC
>JAYSWI010000015.1:0-8765 GCA_043718125.1 Flavobacteriales bacterium | reverse complement strand
GTATCGTTGGTCCGGATAAAAAATCCACCGTTTGGGTATCCATTGGAATTGGTTTATTGGCTGCGATGCTTGTTGGATTTGTGCGCGTATTGTTCTTTGAAAGAATTGAGAATACCCGCGAAATGAAATCGATAACAAAGATTCCTGTTTTGGGCGGCATTCCAAATTACCAAGACAGTGATGTCGATCCTATTGTTATAGTGAGCAGTCCTCGTTCAAACGTGAGTGAAGCTTTCCGATCCATTAGAACCAATCTTCAATATATCCTACATGAAGATGGGCCAAAAGTAATTTTAGTTACCTCCTTACATCCCGGAGAGGGAAAAACTTTTACAAGCGTGAATTTGGCCGCTGTGTTAGCCAAAGCCTCCAAGCGTGTTCTCATTCTTGACTTTGATATGCACAAACCAAAAGTGCATAAAACATTTAATTTAGAAAATGTAAGTGGCGTTTCGTCATATCTCATTGGCAAGACAGACTATGCCAATTCCATTATTACCACACAAGTTGAAAACCTAGATGCTTTAACTGCTGGTCCGGTTCCTCCCAATGCTTCTGAACTTATCCTCAATGCAAGAGTGGACAAATTGCTGAATGAATTGAAATTAAAATATGACTATTTAATTGTCGATACGCCACCACTTATGCTCATTAGCGACTCGCTTGTGCTGTTGTCCAAAGTGGATCTTGGCATTTTTGTAATGAACACAGAAAAGGCCACCAAATCAGGCGTTCGCCATTTGGAGGAAGTATTGTTTCAGAACAAACTTAAAAGCAATACCATATTGCTCAACAACATAAAAATGAAACGTTGGAAGTACTACTACGGCAAGTACGCCTATCGTTATGGCTATGGCTATGGCTATGGATACGGCTATGGAAGCGGCTATGGAAGCTACTCGTATGGCAACCAGTATTACACCGAAGAAACTAAAAAAACAAGAAGGAAGAACAAAGAAAATGGCAATGGCTAATTGTACTTTTTCATATTTTGAAAAATGGTTTCTATCATCATCACCTCATACAATTATGCACAATACATCGAGCGGTCGCTGCGCAGCGCAATCGATCAATCTCTGGACAATGATGAATACGAAATCATTGTAGTGAACGATTGCAGCACCGACACCACAAGCGAGGTGCTAGAAAATTATGTTTTGGATGCCCGCATCTTCAATCTAAAAGAAAATATTGGACTCTCCGGAGCACGGAATTTTGGAATAAAAAAGGCACGAGGCCAGTTCATTGTTTTTTTAGATGCTGATGATTATTTGCATCGCGATCTTATCCGCACCCAAAAACTATTTCTGGAAGAAAACAATAGTTTAGATGCCGTAAGCGTAGATTATTATTTGGTAGATGAACGTGGCAAACATCAGCAACACGTGAAAGCCGAAGATCAGCCTATCGCTTGTGGCATTATGTTCCGAAAAGATTTTTTGTATAACATTGGGCTTTATGATGAAACCTTTCGCGCCAGAGAAGAAGAAGATTTGCGTATAAGATGGCGCGAGAAATACAATATTTACAACATCATTCTTCCGCTATACCGATATAGAATGCATGATGGCAACCTCACTAAGAATAGTGATGAGATGGAAAAACACCGTGAGCTTTTGAAATCAAAACACAAACAATGAGTCGGTTTTTGGAAGGAGAAAAAATATTTTTGCGAGCCGCATCTATTGATGATGCAACACCTGAATACCTTTCTTGGCTGAACGATGAAGAAACAACACGCGGACTTTCTTCCGGACTTTTTCCTTCCACAATAGACGAATTGAGAGCTTTCCTTGAACGGGCTTCTGCCAATCGCAATGTGGTCATGTTTGCAATATGCGATAAAACCAATGACGTTCATATTGGAAATATCAAACTAGATAATTTCGATTGGGTAGGCAGAACTTGTGAGCTTGGATTGCTCATTGGAAATAAAAATTATTGGGGCAAAGGAATCGGATATGAAGTATGTAAACTCGTGTTGCAATATGCATTTTCGGATTTAAACATGCGTAAGATTCTATTGGCAGTTTATGAAAACAATCCTGCGGCAATTCATCTTTACAAGAAATTGGGGTTTGTAGAAGAAGGACGATTGCGCCAACACATTTTCGAAGGAGGCAATTATCACGATAAGTTTTTCATGGGAATTTTTGCGGGGGAGTTGATATGAATTTGTGCATCATACAAGCCCGCATGGGAAGCACACGACTCAACGGAAAAGTGCTAAGAGATGTAAATGGAAAAAGCATTTTGCAAAATGTTGTGGAGCGAATAACACCTTCTCGTTTGGTAGAAAAAATAGTGGTTGCTACCACCATGAATATCGAAGATCAAGCAATAGAAAATTTTTGCAATCAAAACAACACCTCGTGTTTTAGAGGCAGCGATTGGGATGTGCTTGATAGATTTTATCAATGTGCCCTTAGCAACGATTTAAAATCTGGCGACAATATCATCCGCATTTGTTGCGACAATCCAATTCACTCGCACAAAGTTGTCGATTTTGCAATACAACAATTCAACAAACTAGATGTGGATTATTTTTCAAATTCCAACCAAGAACCCGATTTTTTGGAAGACGGATTTGATGTGGAGATAACAACATTCAGTGCGCTACAACAAGCATGGCATGAGGCCAAATTGATGAGTGAACGCGAACATGTGATGCCCTATATCAAGAACTCGGGCAAATTCAAATTGGCTTGGCGAAAAGCAAATTCTGAGTATCATTTCAAACTTTCGGTTGACACTGAAAACGATTTGAAAGTAGCACAAACCATATTCGAAGAACTTAAAGCGCAACCTGATTTTGCGATAGATGACGTGGTAGATTTGCTTATCAGAAAGCCAGATATTTTACTTATGAATAAGGAAAGCGTGGTGAATGCCGGCTACAAAATATCTTTAAATGAAGACAAAGAAATAGGATAATTGACAACGAGAAACACCATAGCCACCGCCATCAAAAAAATGAATACACTGACACTGCCCAACATCACCAACTTCGCTAAAAGTGATGAATATAGGAGTATGATTCACCGCCTAATTCCAGGCGGAGCGCACACTTATTCCAAAGGCGATGATCAATTTCCGCAAAATTCTCCGGCAGTCATCAGCCACGGCAAAGGAGCGTACTGCTGGGACATGGATGGCAACAAATACATTGACACCTTAATGGGTTTGACCAGTGTTTCGCTTGGCCATGCATACCAACCGGTAGTGGACCGTGTGATTGAAGAAGTGAAGAAAGGAGTCAATTTTTCGCGACCATCTTACATCGAGCGCGAGATGGCTGAAAAATTTCTTTCACTTGTGCCACAACATGACATGATCAAATTCGCGAAAAACGGATCGGTGTGTACTACGGCTGCGGTCAAGCTCGCTCGCGCATACACTGGCCGAACTTTGGTGGCCCGCCCTGCTGATCATCCTTTCTATTCTTATGATGACTGGTTCATTGGCAGCACTGCATGCGACTTCGGAATACCCGATCAATTCAAACAACTTACAGTAACTTACAAAAGCGATAGCCTCGAAGAATTAGAAAATCTTTTTGCTCAATATCCAGGTCAAATATCTTGTGTGATCAGCGAGCCTGAAAAATGGAATCAACTTGAGCCAGACTTCTACCAAAAAGCAATTGACCTTGCGCACAAACATGGCACACTTTGGATAATGGATGAAATGATAACCGGATTCAAAACAGACTTCCCAGGTTCTATCAAAAAATTTAATGCCCAACCGGACATGGCCACTTGGGGCAAAGGCATCGCAAATGGATTTTCTTTCTGTGCGCTTACAGGCAAAAAAGAAATAATGGAATATGGCGGAATAAAAAGAATAGGAGAGCCAAAAGTATTTTTAGTAAGCACTACGCATGGTGGCGAAACACACGCCATTGCTGCTGGTTTGGCCACTATCGAAGTATTTGAAAAAGAAAATGTAGTAGCACACAACCAAGCACTAGGCGATTATTTTATACAAGGAGCAAACAAAATAATTGAGCACAAATCCTTAAATAATTTTCTTTCCCTTAGCGGTTTTAATTGGAGCGTTTTCCTTACTGTAAAAAATAAATTGGGCGAAATTGATTTTGGTTTGCGTACTCTTTTTATGCAAGAGATGATAAAAAGAGGTGTGCTTTATCAAGGAATTCTTTCACCATGTTTTTCTCTTACAAAAGAAGATATTGATTGGATACTTGCCGCATTTGACGAAAGCTGCGATGTGTTTATGTTAGGTTTAGAGGATGGTTTTGAAAAACATTTGGTCGGAAGTCAAATAATAAAACCTGTTTTCAGAAAGTTCAATTAACCCAATTATAGGAAAATATTTCCACACGAAAAAAAACATGAGCAACCCACTCAAAACAACGGACGCTACACAAATTGACTTTACAAAAAAATTCGATTTAACGGATAAAGTAATTGTCATTAGCGGTGCATGTGGCCTTATTGGTCGTGCCTTTTGCGAAGCGGTAGCGCAGTTTGGAGCGCACGTTGTTTGTGCCGATATTGAATTGGCAAATCCAATATTGTTCGCACAAGAACTTGGCAAACGGAACAACAAAAAAATGTTTGGATACAACCTTAATGTTGCTAACAAACAAGAAGTGATTGAGTTGAAAGCGGCTATTCTAAAAGAGTTTGGAAAAATTGACGGGCTTGTATGCGGCCACCAAAACAAATCGCATCTCAAGTTTGAACCATTCGAAACTGTGAGTGAGGAAAATTGGGACACCGTGGTTGAAATAAATTTGAAAGGAACATTTCTTCTGTGCCAAATAATTGGTAGCTATATGGCTGAGCAGGGGAGTGGAAGCGTGGTCAATATTCCGAGTACATACAGTGTAGTAGCACCCAATCAAAATTTATACAAAGGCACTTCGCTGGGCTGCCCCGCAGCATATAGTGCCAGCAAAGGCGGGGTGGATGCACTGTCCCGCTACCTTGCAAGCTATTGGGCCGCCAAAGGTGTGCGTGTAAACATGATAACACCACATGGTGTTTGGAACAATCACGAAGAAAAATTCGAAGAAAATTTCGCACAATTTTCACCCATGCAACGGCTCAGTTACAACCACGAAGTGGCTAGTGCTTTAGTATATCTGTTGAGTGATGCCAGCAGTTATGTAACAGGCGATAACATGAAAGTGGAAGGCGGCTGGACAGTTTGGTAATTTGAGAATGAGTTAATTTGAATATGTGAAAATGAGGGACACTATCAAAATATTCATTGAATCAGATGTTAGCATACATATGAAAAATGACAGTTCAGAAAAATGAAATCAATTCACATGCACCAACTCACCCCTCATGTTTCATAACTCAAATCTCAAGTCTCAAATCTAACATCTAGCATCTAACATCTCGCATCTTTTATCTAACATCTAAAATCAAACATCTACTTTGGAAACCTGGGACTTAATTATTCAACCCGAATATTCTTGGAAACAAAATTTTGATCCGAAAAAAATATGGCGCTATCGCGACTTGCTTTTTCTTTTGGTAAAAAGAGATTTGGTGGCCGTTTACAAGCAAACCATTCTTGGGCCGCTGTGGTTTTTTATTCAACCATTACTCACCACTATCACCTTTACAATCATCTTTGGAAACATCGCTAAAATCAGTACAGATGGCGTTCCACAGATGGTGTTCTACATGAGTGGACTTTTGTTGTGGACATACTTTGCTGATGTCGTTTTGAAAACATCAGAGGCATTTATCACCAATCAAAGTTTGTTTAGTAAAGTGTATTTCCCGCGCATCATTGTGCCAATGTCCATGGCCTTAAGTAGCCTCATTAAATTAGGAATTCAGATTGTGATGTTCATCGCATTCTACTTGTACTTTTTCTTCACCGGAGAAATAAAACCAAATGCTTCTCTACTCCTATTTCCGTTCTATATCGCTATGACTGCATTGCTTGCATTGTCGTTTGGAATGATCATAAGTTCCCTCACCGTGAAGTACCGCGATTTGAGATTTCTTATTCAATTCGGAATTGAATTGATGAAGTATGCCAGCCCAATTATTTTTCCTTTGAGTATGACCGAACCTGGCACAATACAAAGATGGGCACTGCTTGCGAACCCGATGTCTTCCATCATTGAATCATTCAAATATGGATGTTTTACAAAAGGTGTCTTTGACTGGAATTATCTCGCGTATAGTTTTGTTTTTTTAATTGTGTTTTTGTTCCTGGCTATTCGCAGTTTTTCAAATGTTGAGAAAAAATTTATTGACACCGTATAGCAAATTAGAAATGAGTGAAGCTGTAATCAAAGTAGAAAATGTATCCAAACAATACCGCTTGGGCGAGGTGGGTACAGGAACACTTTCGCACGACCTTAATCGCTGGTGGCACAAAGTGCGAGGTAAAGAAGATCCATACATGCAGGTGGGCGAAACCAACGACAGATCGAAAGGTGGGGGAGATTATGTGTGGGCCTTGCGCGACATTTCCTTTGATGTAAATCGGGGTGAAGTAGTTGGAATAATTGGTCGCAATGGTGCAGGAAAAAGCACGCTTCTAAAAATAATTTCTCAAATTACAACGCCCACAAAAGGCAGTATTAAAGTCAATGGTCGCATAGCATCATTGCTGGAAGTAGGCACTGGATTTCATCCGGAACTTACAGGAAGAGAAAATATTTTTCTCAATGCCGCAATACTTGGGATGACAAAATTCGAAGTGAAAAAGAAGCTGGAAGAAATCATTGAATTTTCAGGCTGCGCTAAATATGTTGACACACCAGTCAAAAGATATTCATCTGGAATGCTCGTTAGACTTGGGTTTTCGGTGGCTGCTCACCTAGAGCCTGAAATACTGGTGGTGGACGAAGTGCTGGCTGTTGGTGATCAAGAATTTCAAAAAAAGTGTATTGGTAAAATGAAAGATGTGGCCGGAAGTGGTCGCACTATTTTGTTTGTAAGCCACAACATGGCCTCGGTAAAATCGCTTTGCAATAGAGGCGTCTTGTTGAACAAAGGAGCTGTTTCGTTTAGCGGAAATATTGATGACGTGATTATGAATTATTTGGATGAAGGCAGCAGCAACCAAAAGGAGTATGAAACCGGTGATGTTCGCAGTATAGCAGTGAAGTACGAAAATGAAACACTACATATCAACATCAAATACGACAGCAAAAAAATACTCGCCTTGCCCAACTTTGGATTTGTGGTGAATGATCATTTCGGTCACGCCCTTTTTGCCAACAACGCGAAAAATTTGGGCTATCCACTCAACCAGAGTTATGCCAACAAAGGAGAAATAAATATCAAAGTAACACAACCCATTTTGAAAGACGGCACCTATCGTCTTTCTGCTTGGTTTGGCGATGGCGTTGTCGATTTTTTTCAAGACACTGATTGCATTCAATTTGAAGTAGTGAGTGAAAACTCTTCTTTACTAGCAAGCTCCGCAGGAGCTATACACAACATTTGCGAATACCAATTCATAGCAGGATAATGAAATCAATACTATCACCAATCAGCGGAGCCACTGAAATACAAAAGGTGGAAATTGCTGCTGTGAAAAACCTTTACTCCGAAATAGATACAGCGCGTTTTTTTACTGGATTAACTCACATTTCCAAAATGAAATGTGATGCCACAGGATATATTTGGTACGCACCTGCCCAGCTTTGTGGTGATGGGAAATTTTATTCCGATCTGTATGGAAAAGCTGCTGACGATTATTATCCAAAATGGCGTTGGGCTTGGGGCACAGCCATGAACTACATCGCCAAGAATGACAAAGTGTTGGAAGTTGGTAGCGGAGGGTTGCAATTTTTAGCACACCTCAACGAAAACAAAATAGATGGCAGTGGGTTAGAAATAAACCCAATGAGTTTGGCCAAAGCACAACAAACCGGATTGAAAGTTTTTGCTCAAACCATCGAAGCATATTCCGAAGATCACGAAAATGAATATGACACTGTCGTTTTTTTTGAAGTCCTTGAACATGTTTATGATGTGTATTCGTTTTTGAAAGCAAGCATCAAGGTTCTGAAACCCGGAGGCAAAATGATTTTCAGTGTTCCCAACAACGCATCTTTTATTAAAGATGAACTGCTTAAGTTAAATCTACCGCCACATCACGTTGGTTTATGGACACCAGATTCCATTGCCCAAATTGCCAATGTTTTTCCGCTACATTTTGTAGGGCATGAATACGAACCTCTGCTTGAAGGCCATTTGAATTGGTATTTGAGTACAATAGAAAAAAACGATATCGATAAATATCCTCGACTCATACGCACACTTTATTATCGATTGAATTTGCGAAAGTTTAGACTTAGAAATCTGAAATCGAAAATTTCGAAGATTCATGGACAAACCATCCTCTCTGTTTTTGAGAAAAAAGATAATTGATGCGCACACTTGTTTTGCTCACTAAAGTATATCCAATGTCGCATTTGGAATCATACCTCAACAACGAGGTGGGGATACTTAGCAAAAAATTTGATCGCGTTGTAATCACTCCGGTTGATTCCTATTCATCAGCAAATTATGAGAATGAATCCGTTACTGCTTCAGGTGCTGAAGTGTTGGCTATAAACGCCATTCAGCACCAGAGTTCAATCAAAAATACGTTCTTAAAAAATTGGCGTTGCTTCATTATTCTTTTCAAAGAAATATTTCAAAATAGAGAAGGCCTAAATCATTTGAAAAATTTCAAATTTGCCTTTATTTATTTAAAAATTTGTTACACGCAAGCGTCACAATTAAACATTGAACTTAGAAAAAATAATAACCAAA
>JAYSWI010000140.1:0-2411 GCA_043718125.1 Flavobacteriales bacterium | reverse complement strand
AAAGCGAGTGATTTTCTGCGTTCAATACAGCATCTAAATAAACACTTTCCACAAAGTCAATTGGGCCTGGCGGAAGCCCTTTGTTGCGATAAGTATTGTATGGCGAATCAACGCTTGTAGTGCCTTGATAAACCCTGCCAACTCCGCGCAGGCCTGCAGCAAAAACAGCAGTGGGATCGGCTTGCAAAGGCATATCTATTCTCAAACGATTTAGATACAGTCCTGCAATTTTAGGAGCCTCTTCTTTTTTTCTGCATTCTGCTTTTACTATCGATGCAAGTATGGATACCTGAGCAGCACTTAGGCGGAGATTTTTGGCCTGTTCAAGTTTCTTTTGCGTCCAATAGGCGGTCCATATACCATTCATTCTTTTCAAGAAATCTGCGGGGGTCATGGTCCAGAAAAAATCGTAAGTATTGGGAACCACCATACACGCGATGGTGGTTGAATTAAAACCATAACCTTCACAAACCTTTGGGTCAGTCCAAGTGCTGATAAACGAAGCGGAATCTTGCTTCAAGTTTTTACCGAATTTGCCGGCCAACTCATAGATGCTGTGTACATCGTCAATGCGCATATTGAGTGGTTCTTGATTTCCACTGCGCAACATGTTGATGATGGCATTATTACTCATTCCATTTTTCAATCTATATCTGCCTGGCTTCATCATCACAAATCGTTTCCATTTGGCCACTTTTTGCAGCGTTGCAATTGAAGAGAAATTGGCTTGAATTTCTGCCGACTGCAACCATTGCTCCAGTGCAATAGCTTCAGGTATAAATAGCAACTTACTCTTTTGTTCGAAATGGGTATTGGCCACAAGCACTATTGAATACAAGTACCCACCGGAAATTAGGCCAACCACCATGACGGCAATAGCAATTTTTTTCCACTTCTTCAAAAAAAACATCATAGATAAAAAATGTATCGCAAGGCTTCCTTGCCGTTGTATAGTTTCGTTCCACTCACCACAAAGCCACAGCCTTCAAAAAGTTTTTGACTGGCCATATTGTCGGTGTGAATTAAACACCAAACCATGCGCAGCATTTTTTTGGATTCTGACATCGACAGGTATTTTGACAAAGCACTCTTGGCAAAACCCAGTCTTCTATTGCTTGCTTGAGCTATCAAAATACCAATGCCGGCAGATTTGTTTTGTTCATCATATTCAAACAAATCGAGTGCGCCCACAGTTTCTTTTTCTTCGGAAATGATGATATATCTGCACTGTTGATGCTGCACCAAATCAGAACACTCCATTATGAATTGGCGCACTTCATCCCGACTAAAAGGCCCTGATGTTGCGCTGTATTTCCAGAATTCAGAATTGTTTTCCCAGTCGAAAATCAAATCCAAATCATCCTCAGTTACAAGTCGCAAGTATGTGTCTTGAAGCTGCAAATCTTAATATTGATTGGTGGCGAGTAAAACCAAAGTGCATGCTTCAACAGGTTCTATTCCATTGGCGTTGGCTAGTTCTGCCAGTTCATTGTTCTCTGTGCCGGGGTTAAATATTATCCTTTTTGGATGTGTATTTATGATGTATGAATACCACTCTGCTTGAGCCTGTGGGTTGATATAAAGTGTAATCGTATCCACACTTTCTATTTCAGGTCGGTCGTTTCTAATTGCAATTTCACCAATCCTATCTGCCCTAATACCCAACGCAATTACTTCGTTTCCTTTTTCATTCAACTTGACCACTGCCTGATTAGAATACCTTTCTGGTTTTGGAGAAGCACCTATTACTATCGTCTTTTTCATGCTTGAAATTGTGTGGACAAAGATGACCTAGTTGGTCATTTCTACCTTGCTTACATTTGGCCGTGTTTCAACTATTTTCATTTCAAAATATGCTTCTTAGATTTATTATGGGAATGCTGGCTATAATGCTTGGATTCAGTTCATGTTACATCAACAAAAACCACATGTTCAAGACGGACAAAGACTATGTTTTTGACCAATTGGTGATTGATAGTACAAGTCTCGATTATCGTATAACAAATTCTGACATTCTTGCCTTTGACCTTTATACTAATGAGGGCGCATTGATGCTACAATTTACCACAAGTGATTTGGAAACACCCCACTATGGCGGTTCTCGCGACTTCTCGTTTGTAGTCGATGCTGAGGGATTTGTGGAGTTTCCGGTTATTGGGCGCAGGTCGGTGGTGGGCTACACCGCCAAAGAATTGCAAGATTATTTGGAAGAACTTTATGCTTTCCAATTCAAGGAGCCTTATGCAATAGTGCGTGTGCTTAATAGAAGATGCATCATCTTCACGGGTAACGGAGCGATAGGTGAAGTGGTGCCACTGGAGAACAATGGCACAAGCATCATTGAGGCCATCGCCCTGGCAGGTGGCGGCAGTGGAAACTCTGATATTTCGAAAATAAAATTGGTGCGTAGA
>JAYSWI010000139.1:0-7004 GCA_043718125.1 Flavobacteriales bacterium | reverse complement strand
TGGATATGTGGTACAGCACGCTCAAGTATAACGTAGCTGGCGTAGTCCAAAAACCAGTCTTGATAAAGTCCTTGTACTTGAATCACATTGCCAAGGTGGCTCGACTCCATTTCGGATGCGTTGCCTTCCTTGTTTTCTGTTGCATCTGTGTTTTCTTGTTCTTCTGCCATTTTCTTGCTTTACCAAAATGAGGGCATAGTTACTTCAAAGTGGATGCTGAGATGAAATTGATTTACCAACATGGTAGAATTTAGGATGTGTGGACGAATATTTCATCCATTTTCATTGGATGAATGGCCAAAGCCCAATAAGCGCGAGCAGAAAATTGTATTTCATTTTTCGCCACGTAAAACACCGAAGAACACGGAAGATTTTTCCTCAGGATGACAAATAATTTTCTAAAAAATAAAAATTGGTAAAATCATTTGGTCAACCTTCCGGAAATTTGGTATAACCCCTGCGGTACACTCCAGTGCAGTGCAATTGATCTTAGTTCAAGCCGGCCTTTTATCCAACGTTTAAATACCATTACATATCCGCTCTAATCACTCTTTGAATAAATGAAGAAGCCTGTTTCAAACACTCCAGATGTCCCATGTGGCCGATGTTTGGAATAATTTCTGAAACAGCACCAGGAAGTTGATTCAGCTCTTCGTGCATTTCGGTTAATGGCAACCTTGCGTCTTCATCGCCCAAAAAATAATAAAGCGGAAAAGAGCGTTGTAAAAGCCAATTCAAATGGTCATTTCTATTGCGCATTGCATTTAAAGAGTTGATGATGGCCGCTGTTTCAATTGCATTCGCGACCACAATATTTTTTTCTATTTGGCTGCGCAAATTCGTTTTGTTTTTTTCTGAAAAAAGACTTGAAATCATCGTTCGGGTATAAAGTGATTTATTCTTTTTCACCGCTTCAATTGCTCTATCGCGAGCTTCCTTTTTTTCTATACTGTCAGCACGTGCAGTGGAATGAAACATACAAAGGGAGCTAACATCATGGCCCAATAGTTTGCACAATTCAAGGGCTGCATAGCCGCCCATGCTGTGTCCAATCAACATTGTTTTTTCTCCTTTTTTCTTTTCTATTTGCTGATAGATGTCCTTCGCAAAATCCGCCATTGTGGCATTTGTATTGAGCAAGCCACGAGTTCCATGGCCCGCCAATTCAACGGTGTGTATAGCAAATTCCTTTTTAGAAAGATGCCCTAAAACGTGTTTCCACATAGAGGCATTTTCCAAAAAACCATGAATGAAAACAATGTGTTTTTGCGACATACAATTTGCAATATTTAAACTGATTCCGCCACTACTTCTTCAACTATTTCTGGCATTTTCGCTTTCAATAAATTTTCTATTCCACCTTTCAAAGTAGCTGATGAGGATGGGCATCCGCTGCACGAGCCCTTCAATTGAACATAAACTTTTTTGTCCTTGTAGGCCATAAAATCTATTGCACCTCCATCCGATTCTACAGCGGGCCGTACAAATTCATTGAGCAAAAATTTTATTTCTTCGTCATACTCCGTTGCTTCGAAATTGGAATAATCGGTGGCTGCTGGATTGGCCGCTGCAAAAACCGAATCGTTGCCCGACACCGTTTCTTTTGTGCGATGCATAAGGTCTGCTGTGATTGCGTTCACTGCTATTTCATTGTCCTTTAGCCACTCCGTGATGTATTCGCGCAATTGCAACACTATCATTTCCCAACCGAGGGATTCGTCCTTTAATACCGTCACATAATTTCCACTGATAAACACACTTGTAACGAACGGAAAATTGAAAAGCTCCTCAGCAAGTGGCGAAGAATTTTTTGCTTCCACTTTATTTCTATACTCCACTTGCATACCACCACTAATAAGCGGACGGTCGGCCACAAACTTCATGGCAGCCGGGTTTGGAGTCATCTCGGCATAAACCGCTGTTGCTATTTTTTTCTTATCAGTCATGTTTTTTAATTGTGTGCCAAAGCTAGGGATGTGTTTTTTTGAGTAACTTGACTTGTTACAACGGAATTTTTTTGTTTGAATAGTCAAGTCATTTTTCCCTGCAAACCCCCTGAGTGAATTGCAAGAATTTTTTTGCCGCCATACATTTTTTTCTTTGTCAATATATCCACAATCCCAAACATCATCTTCCCTGTGTACACCTGTTCCAGCGGCACGTTATGTTGTGTTTCAAAATTTTCAATAAATGAAATCAATTCATCATTCCATTTGGCATAACCACCAAAATCATAGTCAGTGATGATTTCAAATTTATCAGAAAATTCGTTTGCCAATTCATCATTCATCAGAAAAAAACGAATGTGTTTGAGCACTTCTTCCTTAAGCCAAGATCCGTTTTTCAAAACAGAAAACCCCAATGCGCGCTGATGCGGTTTGAGCGCAAGAACAATTCCAGCTAGTGTTGCTCCAGTTCCGCAGGCACAGGTGATGATGTCAAAATTATTCTTGTCTTGCTCAGAAAGAATTTCCAAACAGCCATTGACCCCAAGAAAATTGGATCCGCCTTCTGGCACTAAAAAAAAAGATCCAAACTGATCGTGCAACCAGCTTTTGAATTCGTCCGTTTCCTTTTCGGTATAAGCACTTCGCATTACAAATTCCAACTGCATTCCGCACTGCTTTGCAAACTTTAGTGTGGGCGAATATTTGGCTTCATTTTCTAATTCTTCGCCTCTAATTATTCCTATGGTTTTGAACCCGAAAAGTTTTCCGGCAGCAGCCGTTGCATGAATATGGTTGCTATGTGCGCCACCAAAAGTGAGCATCGTTTTGTGTTCACTCTGCAACACTTTCTCTATGTTGTATTTCAGTTTAAAATATTTGTTGCCGTTTATTTCGGGGTGCAAAAGATCAAGGCGTTTGATTGCAAATGAGCAACTTGCCCCATCAATCCGTAGGGCAGAAATGCGGTCGTATGGAACTTGATCTAATGTTGAGAAGGACATAAAATTATAATGGAATTATACCCCAACTTTGCGCAACAATTTGAATCGGAAAATTTGGATGTGCGAAGAAAAGAAAATAGACGAAACAACAAACCAATCGCCATCAGTTGATTACTATTGTACAGAAGAAGGCTACAAGGTTTTCACAGAAGCCTTTCACGTCCGAAGAGGTTATTGCTGTCAAAATGGTTGTCGTCATTGTCCGTTTGGATACGACAAGAAGACCGGAAAATTTTTGAAGTAATGGTATCTGAAATATAAGTGAGAACAACGAATGACAAAAAAATCAACAATACAAATGGCAAATAATTTCATGCTAAAAATCAAAATTTATTGCATCAGCATCGTTGCAATTGCAGCAATGTTTGGCTGCAGTTACAAGGCAAATAACAACACCATTTCAATTATCAATTCTAACCTACCATCTACTATGAGCAATACAAATCCGCACTACTCGCACACTGACACCACGAAGCTATATGTGACTGATATTGAATGGAAAAAAATACTGGCAGCAGACCTGTTTGAAGTGGCACGACACAAGGACACTGAGAGGGCCTTCACCGGAAAATATTGGGACTTCGTAGGGTTGGGGAAATACCATTGCGCTGTTTGTGGCAATGCTTTGTTTCGTTCAGATTCTAAGTTTGGAAGTAGCTGTGGTTGGCCAAGTTTTTTTGAAACACTTAGGCCCAATGCCGCCATTTACATAACCGACAAAACCCATGGCATGTTTCGCACCGAAGTGCTTTGCGGACGCTGCGAATCGCACCTGGGCCATATCTTCGATGATGGCCCACCACCAACATACAAGAGGTTTTGTATGAATTCTATTTCGCTAGACTTTGTTCCTGATGACACTACAAAAGCAAAATGATTTTTCGCAGCAGCATCAATTGCGGCAACTTCGCAAGCTTGAGAAGTTTATTATTTATTCTTGTTTTGATTGTCGCTAATAACGTGTTGGCTCAAAGCGCAGATTCAACAACACTGAGCACTATTGAGCGTTTACAAATTAGCAGTTATATGGAATTTTATATCGCTATAGATGATGATGAAAACCAAGAACATGAACGCCCTACTTTTTTATATAACAACACACGAACTGGTGAACTGGCCTTAAACATTGGCCTAATCAAAGCCACATGGGGCAACAAAAATATCCGTGGCAACTTTGCTCTTATGACTGGCACTTATGCAGATAAAAACCTTTCTTCTGAGTCTGATATTTATCACCATTTGTATGAGGCCAACGTTGGCTTGAAGCTTTCAAAAAGGAAAAACTGGTGGCTGGATATTGGCGTTTTGAATTCACACATTGGACTAGAAACTGTAATAGGCAATGACAATCCAACTCTTTCAAGAAGCATAGCGGCCGAAAACTCTCCTTACTATGAAACAGGATGTCGCGCATCCTACAACTCGCCCAACGAGAAATTTTATTTTGCAGGCCTTATGCTAAATGGTTGGCAAAGAATTTCAAAATTGGACGGCTCTTTTTTCCCTGCATTTGGAATTCAAGCCACGTGGAAGCCAAATGAAAAGGTCGTAATAAATTATAGTAATTATATGGGAGACGAGAGTGACTCAACTGATTTTGGACTTAGACATTTTCACGATTTATTTTTTGTCTATGCTCCAACAAAAAAACTTTCGATAACAGGTGCCTTCGATTTTGGACAACAAAAAAATACCTATCCAACTAATGATACGCTAAACCTTAGAGTGAATCATTTCAACTGGTACACTTGGTATGCCGTGGTGAAATGGAATATTAGTAAAAAACTGAGTATAGCCAGTCGCACAGAATATTACAATGACAAATACGAAGTGCTCATTACCAACAAGCACAGCGATGGATTTATGACCATGGGCTATTCTATTAATGTTGATTACAAAATATACCCCAATGCTTTGTTGCGAATAGAAGGGCGCAGATTTGATTCTGAAAATGCTGCATTTGAAAATCTCGCGGGAGTTGAAAGAAACAAGTATGATGGCGTTACTGTTTGTCTTTCTGTTTCTTTGTAATCGAAACTGGCCAATGTATGAGTCTATCTTTGTATTCAATCAAAAACAAAATAATGGTAGAAATTCCTGCACGTATTACTCTCAATCAAGACGTCTGTAATGGAAAGCCCACCATTAGAAATATGCGTTTCACTGTTTCTCAAATGTTGGATTTAGTAGCTAGTGGAATGACAAGTGCAGAGATACTTGATGACCATTCCTTTATTGAGCAAGAAGACATCAAGGCGTGTTTGCTTTACGCATCTAAAATTGCAAATGCACATGGCATTATTTCTTCAAACGCTGCATAAGTATGTGGAAGTTTTTGGTTGATACGCAATTACCACCGAAACGGGCAAATCTTCTCAATGCGCTGTGGGCAGATGCTTATCACACAGTGCAATTGCCACAAGGATATCTAACCTCAGACAGCGAAATCAGTAGATGTGCCATTGAGCAAAATAGAACTGTAATAACCAAAGACAAAGGTTTCTTTGATTCATATTTGGCAAAAGGAATACCGCCTTGCGTTCTGCTGCTTGAGTTCGGAAATATTTCAAACAAGGACTTATTTCATCATTTTAAAAATAACCATATCAAAATTTATGAACTGTTTGCTGCGGGCGCAGAAGTAATAATTCTTGATGCCGAAAAAATGATTCAGTATTAATAAAATCATACCAGTGAAATCAGCTATCAGTACTTATGATTTTCAAAGGATAATTGCGGAGGGCATTCCTTCTGCGTTACCCGAAATGCCACTGTATGATGTGACTATCAACCACGCCCCCAAGCGCAAAGACATTCTTTCGCCCAATGAAAAAAAACTAGCGCTTCGCAATGCGCTCAGGTATTTCTCACCAAAGCATCATCAAGTTCTTGCCAAAGAATTTCTAGATGAACTCAATACTTATGGACGCATATATATGTATCGCTTTCGTCCGCAGCATGAAATGTTTGCACGACCCATCGAATGGTATCCTGCAAAGTGTCAGCAGGCTGCTGCCATCATGCTAATGATACAAAACAACCTTGACCCGCGTGTTGCACAACATCCTCACGAGCTAATCACGTATGGCGGCAATGGTGCGGTGTTTCAGAACTGGGCGCAATACCTCCTCACCATGCAATACCTGAGTGAGATGACGGAGGAGCAAACACTCACTATCTACAGTGGACATCCAATGGGTTTGTTTCCTTCGCATAAGGACGCACCACGAGTTGTAGTTACAAATGGAATGATGATTCCGAATTACTCGAAGCCAGATGATTGGGAGAAATACAATGCACTTGGCGTGACACAATATGGACAGATGACTGCAGGATCATACATGTACATAGGCCCGCAGGGAATAGTGCATGGAACAACTATTACGTTGATGAATGCCGTGCGGAAAATTCAAAACCTCACCCACAGCCCCTCTCCTACGGGAGAGGGGAGCAACCTCACCGCAATATTCGAGGGTGGAGAACGAGCAATTTCAGCATCGAAAAAAATTCCGCTTTTTGTCACATCCGGTCTTGGCGGTATGAGTGGTGCACAGCCCAAAGCAGGAAACATTGCGAGAGTCATTTCGGTGACGGCAGAAGTAAATCCGAAAGCTGCATACAAACGCCACGAGCAAGGTTGGGTGGATGAAGTGACGGATGATTTGAGTGTGTTGTGCAGTAAAATTAAAAAGACAAAATCAGAAAACACTGTCAAGTCGTTTGCCTTCATCGGCAACATCGTTGACTTGTGGGAAAAGCTTGATGCAGAAAATATTTCGGTTGACCTCGGCAGCGATCAGACATCATTACACAACCCATGGGCGGGTGGCTATTACCCAGTTGGATTGACTTACGAAGAGAGCAATGCACTGATGGCCGATAACCCAACACTCTTCAAAGAAAAAGTGCAAGACACTTTGCGAAAACATGCAGATGCGATACATAAACATGCTTGTAAAGGCATGTACTTTTTTGATTATGGAAATGCGTTTTTGTTAGAAGCAAGTCGGGCGGGGGGTGATGTTTACCTCACCCCCAGCCCCTCTCCTAAGGG
>JAYSWI010000138.1:0-7016 GCA_043718125.1 Flavobacteriales bacterium | reverse complement strand
CTCCGCTTGGCGATGTGCAAGAAGCAAAAGCAATCCAAGCAGTGTTTGGTGATAACGCCTACAACTTGAACATAAGCAGCACAAAAAGTATGACTGGTCATTTGCTTGGTGCCGCAGGAGCGATTGAAGCTATAGCCGCTATAATGGCTATAAAACACGATTTGATTCCTCCAACTATCAATTTTACAACACCCGATCCCGAATTAGACTCGAAGTTGAATTTCACCTTCAACAAAGCACAAAAAAGAACAGTCAAAGCAGCTATGACCAACACCTTCGGGTTTGGCGGCCACAATACTTCGGCCATATTCAGGAAGCCAGAATGAACTGGAAGTTTTCTTTCTTCAAAAAATCTATTGCCAACAAAGAGATACAAGCCTTCGTGAAGAAGGCTTTTGGTTATGTGCCGAAAGACACCGCTTTGTATCAACAGGCAGTGCGACACAGTTCGGCTGCTACCAAAATAAAACCCGGATTAAAGAATAGCAACGAACGCTTAGAGTTTTTGGGCGATGCCATTTTGGATTCAATTGTGGCGCATTATCTCTACATAAAATATCCATCATTGCCGGAGGGTGTGATGACTAAGATGAAAAGCAAAGTGGTGCGCAGAGAAAACCTCAATATGATAGGCTATACTTTGGGCATTGCTGAACAATTGCACCTCAATCTTGGCAAGCAAGAAATGCACGACAGCATTGTTGGCAATGCGATGGAAGCGTTGATTGGTGCAGTTTATCTGGACAAGGGCTATAGCACCACACGCGAAATTGTATTAAAACTTTTGAAGAAGCACGGCCTAGACACCAGGGTGCATGACGACATAGACTACAAAAGTAAACTGCACGAATGGAGTCAGAAATACAGACGCAGCCTTGATTTTAAAGTGCTGAGCCACCGCAACGAAGGTGGAGCAAGCCATTATCAAATAGCAGCGATGATAGATAATGCTGAGTATGGCGTAGGTGAGGGGGCTTCAAAAAAAGTGGCTGAACAAAGAGCGAGTAAGATTGCGTGCGACCGCATTTTTCTCAACGAAAATCAATGATGCCGATTCGGTATTAAATCACAAATGATGACCGTGATGTGAAGTCAATGAAAAGAACGCATCGTAAAATTCTAAAGTGCAAACACTTTTCAATTTTAACCAATCTGCATCCTGCGCAATTGAAAATTTTGACCCAAGTAAAGTTTGCGTACTTGTTCATCCGCGGCCAGCTCTTCGGCAGTGCCAGCTTTGAGTATGCTGCCGTCATATAACAAATAAGCGCGGTCAGTAATAGAAAGGGTTTCTTGCACATTGTGATCGGTGATAAGGACGCCAATGTTGCGCAACTTGAGTTGATAAACAATTTTTTGTATGTCCTCCACAGCAATGGGATCAACACCTGCAAAAGGTTCGTCAAGCAAAATAAATTTTGGGTCGGTGGCAAGGGCACGGGCAATTTCAGTTCTTCTCCTTTCGCCACCGCTGAGGTGGTTGCCTATAAGCTTGCGTTTGTGTGCAAGGCCAAAGTCTTCCAACAACGATTCAAGTTTATAGGACTGATCTTGCTTGCTCAGTTGGGTCATTTCCAAAACAGCCTTTAGGTTGTCTTCAATTGAAAGTTTTCTAAACACACTCGCTTCTTGTGGCAAGTAACCAACACCCATTTGAGCACGCTTATACATGGGTTCGTTGGTCAGATCATGGTCATCGAGAAATACCTTTCCTTCATTGGGTTTTACAAGCCCAACTACCATGTAGAAACTAGTTGTTTTGCCCGCACCATTGGGTCCCAAAAGACCAACTATCTCACCTTGGTTTACCTCAAACGATACGCCATTCACTACCATACGTTTGCCGTATTGCCGCTTAATATTCTCTGCTCTTAATTTCATATTGAATGATAAGAAAACCTGAATTGATCAAAATAATATCCCTTTGATTATTTACTTCTCCCAATAAATAATCCTACAATGATAAATGGCGCATTCAAAAGTTGGAATTGTCTTTCTTCATGACCTACGTAGCACCAAGGATAATAATTTGATTAGGAACATAGATGCTGAATGGCAAGGCTAGAATTTTGATTTCTTGTTTCAATTCCATCGCTGCAGGCATAAAATGTTGATTTAAACCTCCCTTTTTTAAAAAAAAAAGCAGTGAAAAAAAGCCACACCCTTCGGCAATGGCTTTCTAATTTTTCGATGACTTACCTATTCGAAAACAATTTTTTGCTGCGAAATATTGGTGTCGTTTTTAATTATCAACGTGTAGAGTCCTGCTGATTTCTTTGGGACTATAATGTAATGCCTACCAGTGTTGAGCATTCCATTGTATAAGGTGCTGCACAGTTTTCCTGTGGCATCGTACAATTCTGCTTCTATATGTCCACCAGCAGGCTGAGTGATTTCCAAAGTGATATTTTGACAGGATGGATTTGGATACGTAGTGTAAAGAATTGGATTTGCAATTTCTTCTACTCCGTCCACTATTACTGCGGTGATATTGATCTCATCTAAGTAAAAATTATTCCCACCCTTCCCTTCGAATTCAAACTTTACCCTAAAGTTGGGGGTGAACCAAATTGGATTTGTTAACGTCAATATTTCGGCATCCCATTGTGTGGTGGATGTTGGCGTAAACTGTGAGTTGATAGGAACACTTGTTGGCAAATTGGTCAGTCCCTTTCTCACTTTTCTTATCGACCAAGTTTGGCCACAATCGCCCGAAACACTGATGCGCAGCACATCGTCAGTTTCGTCTGTTTTGCAAGCAAATGCCCATTTGTAATCTATATAAGCTGCTGTTGCTCCTGTAAGGTCGTAGGTTGCAGTATAAAGAATATCCTTGGTCCCAATGATGGTATTGTTATAGTTGCGAAGTTTTAAACTTTTGTCACCACTGTATTGTGCTGCTGGTGTAATCTCCCAAGTTTCATTCAAGTTTTGATTAGATAGACTCCAATTGTTGGCAGGCCATGTGTTCTCAAACCCTTCTGCAAAAGGCACGTCATTTTGCCCACTTGCATACACAGTAATAAACGAATTTACTGTTGTTGATAGGTTGTCAGTTCCATTTCCAATTTCGAGTGTTACACTGTATGTGCCGGGCGTTGCGTAGATGTGCTGTGGATTTTTATGTATCAATGGATCGGTTCCCGTCAATATAAAGGTGTCGCCAAAATTCCACGACCATGAGGAGACTCCGTGATAAGATACATCCGTAAATTGAACAACATCGCCAACACATACGCTGGTGTTTTCACTACTAAAAGCGGCAACACAAAGCGGTGGATTTATCACACCAGTTTCTATCAAATTGGCATTGGTGTATAGTTGATTTCTTTGGGCTGTGCTGCTGGTTAATGCGGCTCTCATACGCGTGCGCTGGCCGTTGGTGAACATTTTACAGCAATAAGAATATTCCATGTAATTCTGGATGTTCGCCAACACCCCATTGTTGCAGGACTCTAAATTTAAATTACATGTTGAAGAGCCAATGCAATTGGGGGTGTCCGTCACCTGATCATCTTCTTCGCAATTGTTCGGCAATCCCGGGTCATTACTTGGCCCCCAAGTGTGGTATAAATTAAGCCAATGGCCCACTTCATGTGTAAGAACTCTTGATCCAAATTCAGAACCAGTGCCAATGGATCCACAGTAACTATCTTCACACACAATACCATCTTCGCCTGCCGACCATGGCGAGTTTACCATACTGGGGAACACGGCATAGGCAGCCGCTCCACTACCTATTGTATTACATACCCAGATATTCAGATAGCTATTGCGGGGCCAAAAGCTCAGTGCCTTGATATCCGAATTATATCCGTCATTGGTCAATTCATCTACAATTCGATTGATGCCTGAATGGCAATTGCCATCTGGATCAAGGGTAGCCAATCTAAATTCTATATCCACATCGGCAGCAATATCAACGAAATCGTCAATGATGGACGATGTGTCGGCATTTTGTTTTCTGAAATCACGTGTAAGAATTGCAACTGCATCATGCACCTGCGCATCACTGATATTCTCTAAGCCGTTTTGATGTATGATGTGGAATACCACAGGTATGATATAAACTTGGCCACCGCCACCTCTATTTTCGGCATATTCCAAAGTCGCGTGCTCAAGCCGCTCTTGGGCCTCAATAGTAGCAACTTGTGAACCTGGATACTTTTTGAAAAGTTTTTCTTGCGCCTTTTGTTGGCCACAGAAATAAACTGGTTTTTCTTGCGCAAGGCCCAACAAAACCATCATAGAAAGACAAATAAAAACGAAAGATTTTTTCATAAAACAATATTGTATAACAATTGTAGAAAAAGGACAAACACAAAAATAGCCGAGCACCGTCCAACTCCCTTACGAATAATAAACTGTTTACCCTCCAACGGGTATTTTAAAATTTTTGAAAAGGGAATTTGAAAAAGGAATGGACTATCGATGGCTCAAAAAGAAGTCACTAAGCAATTCCACCCTCACGAGCAGCTTTCGCATTGTAATTTTTTTGTCTTACCAGCCAATAAACCAAGGCAACAAGAGCGAAAATGATACAAGCCCAATTAAAATATGGCGAACCCGGTTTCATTACATTTTTGAATGTCCATTGACAAAAGTTCGCTACCGGCTCAAGAATACTTTGCAAATTCATGGTTGAAAAAATTGTGGGCCGAAAGTAATAAATGCCTGAGGTGGACAATTGATAAACATACATTTTTGCCACATTCGTTTGTGAAAATATGATTCTTAGGCAGTTTGCATCCAACCAACCTTATCTCTTTGGGGCGGCACCAATAGTGGTGTTGGTCCTACTAATGCCATCGGCTTGGACTGTAGGACTTCCCATTTTTAATTCCAATTTCCCGGCTGACGATCTCTTCGTTTGGGTTTATCAAAACAAAGTGGGCACTATTGCTTTGGCCTGTGCGCTGCTTATTTCGGGAGCCTGGTTGAGCAATACCATATTCAATAGGCACGAGTTTTTCAATGTGCCCAGTTATGTTTTGGCCATCATATATGCAGGGTTGGGCAGTGCCATTAGTTTGTACCAATGTTCGTTACCAGCACTTATTGCTTCGCTCTTTATACTTCTAGGACTCAACAAACAAATGCAGGTGTTTAAACAGTCGAAGGTGCTTAGCGAATATTTTGAATGTGGTTTTTGGTATGGCATGGCGGCTATTTTTTTTCCTCCTTTTGTGTTTTTAATTCTGGGTCTTTGGCTCACGGTTTTGTTTATGCGCAGTTTCAAATGGCGCGAACATATTTTACCTATCGTTGCCTTTAGCGTCCCTTTTATCTATTGGATTGTCTGGAAATATTGGAAGGATGAAATGAATGATCTGGTTCTATTTCGAAGTATCAGTTCGTTTGATCCAATTGGATTACAAATGGTGGTAACATGGCCTCAAAGAATCTTTTTTAGTTTAGTGGCAATTGCGTTTGTGATGGCTTTGCCGCGCTATCTTTTCTTGGGTGACAGAGCTTCAAATAAAGCGCGCGGAGTGAAAAATATTTTTTCTATCATGGCGCTTAGTATCGTTCTTGCTTTCGTTTTGGGTTATTTGTTTTTCTCGAAATTTATCCTCCTTGCGTTGCTCATTCCCCTCACCTTCATTATTGGTTATTGGTTTACCAATTATCGCTACTCATTGGCTGCGCCACTCATGTTTTACGTATTGGGAACGGCAATGGTACTGATGGCGCTTGCCCATTATGGTGTGCTTTAACTCAGCTTTTTGCCAAATCGTACAAAGCGTCAATCCATGTTTCAGAATCATTCAAACTGGGTACAAGTTCAAGTTTTTCACCTCCATTTTGGTTGAATAATTCTTGATACTCATCTCCAATCTCAACAATTGTTTCTAAACAATCAGCAACAAAGGCAGGGGAAAAAACAAGGAGTTTTTTGTTTCCATTTTTGGCTAGTTGAATGATAACCTCGTCACTAAAAGGCTCTATCCAACCCTTGCCAAGGCGCGATTGAAAACAGACCGTATATTGCTCTTTCCGCAAACCAAGACCTGAAGCTATCAGCCGCGTTGTAGCATAGCAAGTGGCTTTATAGCACAGTTTATTTTCATCATTTATTTCCTCCTCGCAACTGTTGTTTTTGCATTCATTGTCCTCATACACCTTGTCCACATGCCGCTCTGGCAGACCATGATAACTGAATAAAACATGGTCATATTGCTCTAGGCTAAATGCTTGGCCACGCTCCACAAATGCTTTGATAAACAATGGATGATCATAAAATTGTGTTACAAAACGAATGTTTGGAAACGTCCACAAGTCGCGCATGATGCGCATACATTTATCCACCACGCTCCCCGTTGAGGCACTCGCATATTGAGGAAAAAGTGGAACAATCACCACTTCATTTGGATTCCAAATTTTAATAGCTGTTAAGGCAGATTCAATGCTTGGATTTTGATAGCGCATGGCTAAAAAAACCTTTGTTGTTTCGTTAGCATTGTCTTGATAACGCCTTTGGAGCAACTGCTGCACCCGGATGCCATGATGGATCAATGGTGATCCATTTTCTGTCCATAGCTTTTTGTAAATCGCTGCACTTTTTCGAAATCGAAATGGAACGATGACTCCGTTCACCAAAAGTTTTCTTTTCAACCACGGCAGATCTATCACACGCGGATCGTTCAAAAACTCAGTCAGATAACCTCTTACATCCTTTGGGCGCGGACTATCGGGCGAACCCAGATTGATGATGAGTATTGCTTTTTTTTTTTGCATCGCTAAAAAAATCGAGTCAAAAAAACAATGCAATCATGTAATTTTAGATGAAGAAAATAATTATTTATAAAGCGTTGATAAAAAGATGAATTTTAGTTGCGCGAATGGACAGATTACTTTCCGAGAAACACTATACTAATTACTCCATCACCAACCTTTGCGCACTGCTGCGCCCTTGGCCAAAATCCACCTCTACCAAATACAAACCCTTGGCTAGCATCGAAATGTCCACTTGCATTTTCAAAACATGATTTTTTAAAGACAACAAACAAACAATT
>JAYSWI010000137.1:0-7023 GCA_043718125.1 Flavobacteriales bacterium | reverse complement strand
GGCTGCCATCATCGCGGGTCACAACTTGTTTTGATGAAAACATGTCGGGCTGCGAAGACATTTCATCATCGGTCAACTGAAAAACAATATCCACGCTTTTCCAATCTTTTACCAGTGCTTTTTCTTCGTTGAAGCGCGAATCAGCACGCACGAAGTTGGATTTGAACTCAGCCCATGTCGGGTCGCTCAGTTTGCTTTGGCGCGTGGTGTTGTAGCCCAGTGTGGCGAAAAGTGCGAGGGTGCTTTCGCGGAGGTTGTCGCTGTCAAAGGCACCAATGGCAGCAGCTATGTTCTGTTGGATTTCAGATTTGCTCATTTCAGTTTTTTCTTTTCAGCCATTGAGAGCACTTTGGCGTTTTGGCTGGTTACAATTCGCTTTCCGGTTTCGGATTCTATTTGTCTTCGGGTGTTGCCTACAATGTTTCCTCCTCGCTTGGCCACTGCTTTATTTTCATCCAGCGTTTTTGGTTTTTTCTCCTTGCTTATTTCTGTTGTAGTGGCCTCTGCAAGCATGTTCAAAGCCAGTTCGAGGTTGGTCATATTGTCTCGCAGGTTTTCTTTCTTCAGTTCCTTTAGTTTTTTGTATTGGCCTGTAGTAAGTCCGCTCCATCCTTTGGTAATTATATCTGTCAGTGTTGCATATTGTTGTCCCTTTTTCACACCGCGTTTTTCCCATTCATCGGTAAGTTCTTTTCTTACCTCAATACTTTTCAGTCGCTGATTTATCCAGTTTTTAGAATAGCCAAGTCGCGTGTAATTTTCCATTGCCCTGTCAATACTCAACTCCGGGTCTTGCACTTCCTGAATGCGCTCGTAGCCCACTTGTGCAAGCCATTGTTTGAAGGGTTCTGCCCTTGGTGATGGGATGGATTGAATTATACGGAGCAATGACTTAGTGTTTGCAACATCAGTTTCTCGATTCTTGCCATCAGCAGCTTTCATTTTCAACTGTCGACAAATTGTCGACAGTTCAAGACCATCTTCCGTCTTCACCCTCAATTTCATTTTAAACCAATAATCTCTGGGGTTGCTGCTTTCAGTCAATACCTCTACTACATCAATAATAGAAAAATACCATTCCTGTTCAGTTTCATTCCATTCGGAGCGAATCTGCTTACTCTCAAATAATTTTATGCTGCTCATATTCGTTGTTTGTAATATAGTTCCTGCCTGTTAGACGACATGGAATGGTTGATGTATTTTTTTGTTCATTGGCAGCACTATTTCTTTTTGCCACCTTTTGTTTTCACTTCCTTCAACATCACTTTTTCATCGCCTTCCAGTTTTCGTTTCAGTTTCGAAGCGTCATCTGCCGGTGGCAGTTGTTCGGGTTTCACTCCGCGTTGATTCAAAATTTTGCGCACAGCCATGTTGTTGTCAACGTGTTCTTTTGTAATGGCGCTTTGTCCTTTCAAATCTTTTTCCACCGTGTTGTGGCTGGTTAGTTCGGTGGCAAAATCTTTTGCCTTGATGGTGAGTGTAGGAAGGAAATCGGCCAGAGGTTTGTTTTCTGCCACTCCAAGTTTTCGTTTCATATCGCTGGTGCTGAATCCTCCGAACAATGCCTGGTCACCTTTGCTGCGGATGATTGCAAAGCCTTTGTCGTCCACTCCACGCTCATAGATAATTCCCGACAGTTTCTTTTCGCTCTTCGATAATTTTTCTCTTGCGGCCACTCTTGCAACATCGAGCAAACGCTGTTCAATGATTTCCTGTTTGCGGGTTTGCACAGCGAAGTAGGTTTGTGCAAAAGCTATTTCAGGTTTTGCAGGGTCGCCATTTTGGGCGATGAGATAACAGGCATAACGTGTGAGTGCAATATCTTCTATTGTTCGTTGAGCACCTTTGGCTAGTTCTATCATTTTGTTGGTATCAACGAAATGGTCGGATACCGCAACACCACTGCCTTCACATGACTTCTTTGCTTTTTCAATTGCATTAAGAAAGTTGCGCCAATCGGAGTAATTGAAAATGGTTTGTAGTTCTCGTGCACTCCAACATTCTACTCCGTTAAAAACGTAGCAAACACTTTCAAATTTTTCAAGCAGTTGTTGTATCTGTTCCTTTTTCATCTTGTTGTTTTTACTATTTCAACTTCTTCAAATTTTTATTTCCCAGCAGCGATTTCATTTGGGTTGTATTCATGAGTTATTCATAAATGCTCGCTCCTCTGTGCAACGAGTCATTCCACGGTGCGGTGGGTTGCGTTGGAAAGCAAACGTGGAATCTGCCAGGGTTCAAAGAAACCTTCTTTTCTGGCGATTGCGGTTATTACTTTTTAGCGAATTCCACCCATTGCTTTCGCTCAGTGCTTTCGCTCGTTTGGAATGACCCGTTGAGTGGAAGGTGTTCGCGTTCGAGCGGATTCCACACTTCGATGACTCGTGTGGAATGACTGTAGTGCAAGGAGAGGACTGCTCGCGGTTAGAATGACACCCTCGTGCGGAATGTGAATGTGGTAGTTCCCTTTGGCTAAAGTTCGTTGAATGGAGATGATAGTTCCCTGTACAGTTATCGTTTTGCTTTTTGGCATGTCCTTATTTCAAATTGTGGCGAATCTGCCACTGTTATTGTTTTCTTCTTTTTAAAGGTCTCGAATTCGTGACCTTTAAACCCCTCGAATTCGAGGGGTTTAGAATCACTTTATCACCAACCACGTTATCAATTCAAACCGTGTTTCGTCTTTCATTTCGCTCTGCTCATTCACCAAAGTGAATTGGCGCGAAGAGGTAAGTCCGCCCAGGTTTTTTTGTTTGAACAAACGGGTAATCTCTTTGGATGCTTTGGCAAGCAGGCCGGAGTATTGGCCCATGTCGCGGCCATCGTTGGTTTCAGTGTTGAAGAGTTTGCACAACTGCTCGTAGGGTTCGGATTTGCCAAGGCAGAGTTGGCGAAACATATCGAGCACATGACGTGCGTGGGTATAGTTGTAGCGCACCTCGCCATCGTAGCGGATGTATGCAAGGAAGTATGGGCTGAGTGGATTTACCTGTGTGGCTTCTTCATCCAAATTGTTTTGCCGCAGGCAGAAAATGACACCGGGCTTTATGATTTCGCGCTGTGCTTCGGTAAAGAGGTTGATGTCGGCAAGGTGAGCATGAGGCCCTGAAAGAGCTGGCACCACCGCGTTTAATCCTGTGGGTGCATTCTCCAATCGATCGCGGTTGTTCTCTATGAAGTTGAGCAAATCGCTGCGGAAATCATCAAGCGTAAAATCCGTGAGCGAAATGCTTTCACTCATTTCTTCGATGTCCAGCACTTCGTCCTTCAATCGCTTCAACTGCTGGTGGCGGTATTTCAAATCATCAGTGATGAGTTCCTCCAGTTGTTCATTGCTCAGCAAATTATCTTCAGCAGTGGCGGTAACATCCACCAATGCCATGCGCGCTTCCACTCGTTGTTTCAGGTTGATGTAATTGTCCAAATCTTCGGTAGGCCAGAAGTTTACGAGTTGAATTTTTTCATTGATACTGCCCAATCGGTCTATACGGCCAAAGCGCTGAATGATGCGCACGGGGTTCCAGTGTATGTCGTAGTTGATGAGGTAGTCGCAGTCTTGCAGGTTTTGCCCTTCGCTAATACAGTCGGTGGCTATGAGGATGTCTATTTCACCTTCCTGATTCATGCGTGTCAACTTTTCGCGGCTTTTGCTTCGTGGCGAAAAGTTGGTGAGTATGTGGTTGAAGTTGTTATCACCGAAAGTGGTTGCTGTTTTGCTGCCGCTCACTAAAGCGATGTTGAGTGATAATTCAGTTGTGGCAAAGGTTATTAATGAATCAAACAGGTATTGAGCCGTGTCGGCAAATGCAGTAAACACCACCACTTTTTTGTTTGTTCCGTTGATGGGCGACTTTACTTTTTCAGAAATGAGTTCACGCAAACGTTTCAGTTTCGCATCGCGCGACTCGTCAATGTCTTTGGCTTGCACAAAAATTTCGTTGAGTGCTTTCTCATCTGCTTTCAAATCTGCGAGCCAATAGTCCACATTCAAATCATTCAGTTTGAAAAGCAATTTTTTACCCGTTACCCAATCGCTGAATTCATCGTTGTCTTCCCCCTTTTCAGTTTCATTGGGTTGTTGCTCATTCAAGTCGTATTGATCTTCTGCCATTTTCTTGGCTACTTTAAATTGTTGAATGCGCTCAATCAATCGGTCAATTTTTGCAATGGTATTCTCCATTGAAATTTGAAAAGACTCGACCGAACTCTCCAATCGTTTCAGGAAGTTTACCTTCATCATACCGATAAGAAAATGTTCGCGGTCGGCCTGGTCGAATTGATTTTCAGTTGAAGGTGTTTGGTTGTTGTCTTTCTTCTTTTTCTTTTTTTCCTCGCGTGCCTTCTTCTCTGCTTCCTTTTCCGCTTTCGTTTTAATGCCGTACTTGTGTTCCATTCCTTCTTTCACATACTTCGATGGATTGAAGATGGATAGTTTGTATTGCATTATTTTTTTATTCAGCTCATCGTAGGTGAAGAATAGTTCCTTCAAATCAATGGGCGTATAAACCGATGTTGGCCGCAGCCTTTCAGGAAATTTCGTCACCTGCTGGTCGTTATAGTAGGAGAGTATGTGCTTGCGCGAACGGGCAATGGTGATGGTGTCCATCAGTTTGAAGAATGATGAATCCAGCCGTTCGAGCAAACCTTTCTGAGTACGATTCTCATTTTTCTTATCGGCCCATTGGGTGAATTGTTTTTGAGCATTTTTTAATGTGTCACCAATGTGGCTTATTCCTTCTGATGCAAAAGCCTCACTGTTTCTTTCGGTAATCAAATAGACTTGATTGCGCAAATCGCGCAATGTGTTGTTCACCGGAGTGGCTGAAAGAAGGAGGACTTTTGTTTTCACTCCGCTCTTTATTATTTCGTCCATCAGCCATAGAGAGCGATTCTTTTTTGTTTCCACCGCGCCTTCTTTCCCAATCGTTGTTCTTTCAATGGGATTGTTGCGGAAGTTGTGGCTCTCGTCTATCACCACCAAATCATAAGCGCCCCAATTGAAGCTGGACAAATCCTGATTGTTGGCCGTGCTGAATCCTTTGGTGCGACCAACATCGCTGTGATAGAGCAAGTGATATCCGAACTTATCTTTCTTGAATGGGTTGAGTTGATTGCCTTGCGTAGGTTGGAACATTTTCCAGTTCTCGCCCAACTTCTTAGGGCAAAGCACCAGCACATTTTTGTTCTTGAGCAGAAAGTATTGAATGACTGCAAGTGCCTCAAATGTTTTTCCAAGACCAACACTATCAGCCAGCACACAACCATTGAAATTTTCGATTTTATTGATTGCTCCTTTCACCCCATCCTTCTGGAAGGGATAGAGCATTTCCCAAATTTCGGTTTCGTAAAATCCTGTCTTCTTGTTTATGATGTCATCAGCCTTTTGGTCTTGCAGCAGTTTGTCAAAAAGATGGTAAAGAGTTTTGTAGTAAACCAGTTCAGGTGAAGCATCTTCATAAAATGATTTCAA
Organism: Flavobacteriales bacterium; assembly: GCA_043718125.1. Lineage (GTDB taxonomy): Bacteria > Bacteroidota > Bacteroidia > Flavobacteriales_D > Sanyastnellaceae > JANNVZ01. Next base: position 1,553 of record JAYSWI010000137.1, on the reverse strand, counting down.
GTATTCAAGTACTTTTTCTTTTACATCTTCCACTTCAATGCGAAGCATGTGACCCTCGTATTTCAATTCATTATTCCAAACGGAATCAAACCAATCTTTCAAATCATTTAGCTCAAGCCTGTGATTGATTACCTGATTGAGTTCGATGTTTGGTTTACCTCCAAGACCCAAACCATTTACGGTGAAATTTGAACTCCCGATTACACCTTCCTTACGTTCATAAGGTTTTTCAATGTGGTAAAATTTGCCGTGTAGAAAATCAGGCTGCACCATCGAACGCACTTCTACTTTTTTCTCAATCCACTCTGCACATTCCTTTGCAATAGCTCTTTGTTCCAATTGCCTGTTGATGTCCAATTGCACCTTTTCATCTTCAAGTTTGTAACCGCGAAGTACATTTTCGCCTGTTACCTTTTTGATAAATCGCGGCTCACCGAAAAGCAGGCGCATAGATTCTACTTCATTCAAGTGGTGTTTCAGTTTTTCGTAAGCATAGATGGTAAAGTAGGCCGTTACAAAAGACAGTTTGCTTCCCGGTTCAATGTGTTGCTTTAGGAAATCGCCAAGCTTTTGGCCGGAGTAATTATCAATGATGGAAGTGGAGTTGCTCATACCAAGGCGCAAGCTATCAAATCCATGGTGCCGCTTCAACCAATCAGAAAAACCAATTTGCTCCCACTCTAATTATTCAACTGATTTTACATTCACATCATCCAACACAACAACCGCATCCCTCCGAAACGAATCATGCTCACCAAACTCCACATACCCCAATTGGTTGGTAAACATTCGTGTTTTTCAAATGCAGAATTCAGGAACATTTGTATGGTGATGGCCGAAAATGTTTGCAACTGGTTGCTGCGTTTCTATCCATTCAAATTGTTCAAACTCAAAATTTTTATCAACTGTCAATAGATTTTCATGCCGTGGCACTGACAAATTTTTCACCTTTGGCCCACAATGGAAGTAGCAGAAATAACGGAAGTAATAGAAGTAATAGGCGCACGCGAACACAACCTAAAAAACATTGATGTCACCATTCCGCGCAACAAGCTCGTAGTCATTACAGGACTAAGTGGAAGTGGAAAATCATCGCTCGCTTTTGACACCATTTATGCCGAAGGACAGCGCAGATATATAGAAACATTTGGTGCTTATGCCCGCCAGTTCATTGGCGAAATGGAAAGGCCCGATGTGGATAAAATAAATGGCCTTTCACCGGTCATTTCCATCGAACAAAAAACAGTAAGCAAAAACCCTCGATCCACTGTTGGCACTATCACAGAAATTTACGATTTCATGCGCTTACTATTTGCAAGGGCAGCAGATGCATACAGCTACGTAACGGAGGAAAAGATGGTGCGTTACACTGATGACCAAATCGTCAATCTTATCGCGGAAGACTATCAAGCAGAAAAAATAATTGTGCTAGCTCCATTAGTAAAAGGTAGAAAAGGTCACTACCATGAACTCTTCGAAAGCCTTATGAAACAAGGCTACCTGCGTGCTCGCATCGATGGCGAAATATTGGAGATGAAGAAAGGAATGAAACT
>JAYSWI010000136.1:0-2422 GCA_043718125.1 Flavobacteriales bacterium | reverse complement strand
TACCATTTCTATTTATGAATTAGTCCGTTTTGTTATGCGCCTCACTTGTGTTCTCTCCGGTGGAGAGAAAATGGCTGGCCTAATTCATAAATAGAAATGGTATAAAGGAGGTTTTCTACTTTGAATTTTTGCGATGTAATCTTTCTGATTCTTAGGAATTGAGAAACACGTTTTGGAATTTTCAAATAGAATAGACGGACGGTCCACACAAAATTTATTGCTGCCACCGCCCATTACAGCGCTGACAACAACTTGCCTGAACATTCTCCAAACCCAACGCGCACGCCATCTTTTTCAGCGTAGCCACGCATTGTAACTGTATCATTATCTTGAACAAATGTTCTGGTGCTGCCATCATTCATGGCCATCGGTTTCGTTCCTTTCCAAGCTATTTCCAACATGCTTCCATAGCTGCCTTCTGCGGGGCCGCTTATGGTGCCGCTAGCGAGCATATCGCCACACCTGATGTTGCATCCATTCACTGTGTGGTGGGCTAATTGCTGCGCCATATTCCAATATAAATGTCTGTAATTACTGTTGGTCACAATGGTTTCTTCAGCGTTTTCTGGCTTAATTGTTACTTGTAATTGAATATCGAGATGATGGTTTCCATCAAATTTGAGATAAGGCAATACCTCAGGAATTTGAGCAGTTCCCTCCACTTTAAAAGGCTCCAGGGCATCAAGGGTTACAAGCCAAGGCGACACTGTGCTTGCGAAATTTTTTCCTAAGAATGGGCCAAGTGGCACATACTCCCAGCGTTGAATATCGCGCGCACTCCAATCATTGAAAAGCAAAAATCCAAAAATATATTCTTCCGCCTCCGCAGTGCTAATCCTTTGTCCAATGGGCTTTCCATCGAAAGTGATGAAGGCCATTTCCAATTCAAAATCCAACTGCTTGGTAGGCCCGAAAGTGGGCTGGCTGTCGTCAGTTGTGTTCATCTGCCCAGAAGGACGAATAATGGAAGTACCGCTATTCACAATGCTACTAGCACGCCCATGATAAGCTACAGGTATATGTTTCCAATTGGGCAACAAAGCCTTTTCAGGATCGCGAAACATCATTCCCACGTTGCGTGCATGATCCATGCTGCTATAAAAATCGGTGTAGTCGCCCACATGGATTGGCATTAGCATTTGCACTTCGCTTTGGTTAAAAAGCACTTGACGCACATGGTGTTCTTTGTCGCGCAAATCGGGCATATCGCTGCGCAAAAGTTTAGAAACCCTGTTGCGTAAATCGCGCATTCCGAGTTTGCCATGTCGCATTATTCTGTTCAATGAATCGCTCACGGTATCGTCCAAAGTAATGGGCAGATTTTCCAAATATCCCATCACATGCAAGGCTTTTAGATCAATAAGTTTATCACCTATTGCACAGCATACATGAGGCAGTTGGCTTTCTGTTCTGAAAATTCCAAATGGCAAATTCTGAATTGGGAAATCGCTGCCATCAGCTACTTCAACCCATGATGATAATTTGGAATCGTTGGCTTTTATTTCGATCATTGGTGTTGGCAATTGAAAATTATTCAGAAGAATTGATTTGTAAAAACGTGGCGAATTTAGAACTCAAGTTTTAAGTTTCAATCCGAAATAGTCAATGCTTGTATGATACAAAGCCGACTCTTTACGAATAATTTATGTTTAATTCACTATGCGCATTCTATTGGCTCAAACTACATTCGAACCCGCAAAAAAACAATAACTATTCATGGCAATCAACTTACAAAAGGGTCAAAAAATTGACATTGGCCTCTCCAAAATGAGCATTGGACTTGGCTGGACACCAAATGAAGGAACTGGTGCTGCATTCGATTTGGATGCTTCAGCATTTATGCTCAATACAAAAAGGCTAATTCCTGCTGAGGAGTTTTTTGTGTTTTACGGCAATCAAGACTCCCCCGACAAAGCCCTGCACCACACAGGCGATGACCCCACAGGCGGCAATAGTGCCGATGGAGATGACGAAACGATTGTTGTTGATCTGTCATTGGTGGACAATCGCATAGAAGAAATTTTGTTGGTTGTAACCATCCATGAGGCCATCGCACGCAAGCAGAACTACGGCCAAGTGCGCAATTCATACATACGTCTTGTGGACGATTCGACATTAATGGAAGTAGCCAAGTACGAACTTGGCGAGGACTTCTCGGTAGAAACAGCTATTGAATTTGGCCGTCTGTATAAGCGCGATGGAAAGTGGAAGTTCGAAGCCTCCGGCATAGGATATAAGGAAGATTTGTCTTTCTTTTTGAGTAAATATTTCAAAGGAGAGATAATCAAATAGGTGTGACCAAATTCAACGACATCAAACACTTTTCATTTGACCTTTGGTTCACTTTGATAAAGTCAAATCCTTCCTTTAAGAAAGAGCGGGCTATTTATTTTTTTAAGAATTTCAACACCCTTCAAAAACC
>JAYSWI010000135.1:0-2423 GCA_043718125.1 Flavobacteriales bacterium | reverse complement strand
ATTTATCGTCAGCCTGTAAATGAACCATTGCAAACTGGCATCAAAGCCATTGACGCAATGATTCCTATTGGCAGAGGCCAACGCGAATTGATCATTGGCGACCGTCAAACAGGGAAGACCACAGTTGCAGTTGACACTATAATCAATCAAAAGGAATTTTACGACAAAGGCAAGCCCGTTTATTGTATCTATGTAGCAATAGGGCAGAAGGGATCCACCATTGCATCTACAGTAAAAACACTGGAAGAAAATGGAGCAATGGCATACACTGTGGTTGTGGCTGCTACAGCCTCTGACCCAGCACCACTGCAGTTTTATGCGCCATTCGCTGGTTGTGCTATTGGCGAATTTTTCCGCGACACTGGCCGCCCTGCATTGATTGTTTATGATGATTTATCAAAACAAGCTGTTGCATACCGCGAAGTATCCTTACTCCTTCGCAGACCTCCGGGGCGCGAGGCATACCCAGGTGATGTGTTCTATTTGCACAGCCGCCTGCTTGAAAGAGCAGCAAAAGTGAACGCTACACAAAGCGTGGCAGAGACCATGAATGATTTGCCGGAGTCCTTGAGAAAGTTGGTGAAAGGTGGCGGTTCTTTAACAGCTCTTCCAATCATTGAAACACAAGCAGGTGACGTTTCTGCTTATATCCCAACCAACGTTATTTCGATCACTGACGGACAGATATTTCTTGAAACGAACTTGTTCAACAGTGGTGTGCGTCCTGCTATCAACGTGGGTATCTCTGTATCGCGTGTGGGTGGAAATGCACAAATCAAATCCATGAAGAAAGTAGCAGGTACTTTGAAATTGGACCAAGCACAATACCGTGAGTTAGAGGCCTTTTCTAAATTCGGATCGGACCTTGACGATGCCACAAAATTTGTACTTGAAAAAGGAAAACGCAACGTGGAGATATTGAAACAAAATTCAAACTCACCGATGTCTGTGGAGAAGCAAGTAGCCATACTTTACTGCGGCACAAAGGGATTGCTTTCAAAAGTGCCGGTGAATGAAGTCCGCGCTTTTCAAGACGAATATCTCATGTACATGGAATCAAAACACAAGGACATTTTGGATGCTTTGGCATCAGGCAAATTGGACGACAACATCACAGGAGTATTGGAGAAAGTAGCAAAGGATTTATCAGCGAGATACAACTAAAAGTACAAAGTATTGAGAAGTGAGTATTGAGCTTCAAAAAGCCCAACGCTCAAGACCCAACCACCCAATACCCAATACCAAAAATGGCCAACCTTAAAGAAATACGCACACGCATAGTTTCGGTTAACAGCACCATGCAGATCACATCTGCCATGAAGATGGTGAGTGCCGCCAAGTTAAAGCGGGCGCAAGATGCCATTACACGAATGAGGCCGTATGCTGAGAAATTGCAAGATATTTTGAGCAACGTAAGTCAGGGTCTTAGCTCCAATGAAGGCGTGTTCAGCAAGCAGCGCGAGGTGAAGAATATTCTTGTCGTTGCCATCACCAGCAATCGTGGTTTGTGTGGCGGTTTCAACAACAACGTTATCAAAGAAATTCGCACAGCCATGCTCAATGACTTTGGCAAAGCCAATGTGAAAATTCTCTCCTTAGGGAAAAAAGCATCGGACTTATACAAACGATCAGACCATTATTACAATCAGGATTTTGGAGAAACGCCCTATAGCATTTTCGACAATCTTACTTTCGAAAATGCCGCTGTCATATCAGAAGAGATAATGAAGCAATACGGATCAGCGAAGTTTGATAAAGTAGTATTGGTATACAATAAATTTAAGAATGCGGCAGTGCAAGTTTTGATGCGCGAAGATTATTTGCCCATTACTGCGCCCAAAGGCAACACAAGAAGTGCAAGTTCAGACTACATTTTTGAGCCGGAGAAGGAACAGATAATAGAAGAGCTAATACCCCGCTCGCTCAAAGTGCAACTATTCAAAGCACTGTTGGATAGTATGGCCGCAGAACATGGTGCTCGCATGACTGCTATGCACAAAGCAACAGACAATGCCGGAGATATGGTGAAGGAATTGAAACTGACATACAACAAAGCCCGCCAAGCATCCATCACAGGCGAAATTTTAGAAATAGTAGCCGGTTCAGAGGCTTTGAATGGATAGGGGGCTGATTGGAATCTGACAACAATTTCCATGTTGATTGTGGTTTGTATATTCTAATAAGCAGGCATGTCATTGCTGCTTGTTCTCGCCTTCAAATAGAATAAGATAGTTTGATGCAATCCTGATTTTCAGGTTATCGAATATCTCGAATTAGAATAGACCGAAACATACATTCTGCTCTATGGTCAGGCTCAACTTAAACGGTTCTACAGGAAATTTCATGGATTAGATTTGAATAAAAAATAGTATGACAGAATCAAGCTTTTACAAGTCTTTATTGAATTTGGATAGTAACTGGGA
>JAYSWI010000134.1:0-7037 GCA_043718125.1 Flavobacteriales bacterium | reverse complement strand
TGGCAACAAATCAGTCGCTTGTTGATACTTTTCAATGGAAACTGCGTAATCCTTATTTTCGAAATTGTTATCGGCATCGGCTACCAGTTTGTCAAATTGGTTGCGTTTTTCTCCGCTCTTTTCTTCCTCAGCTATTTGAGCAAGTTTATCTTTTGGATATTGCTCCTTTGTTTTTAATGCGCTTGCATCGGTAAAAAATCTTTTAGATTCTGTCCATGATTTCTTTTTGAATGCAGCATCACCATCTACTATTAGTTTTTGATATTTCGCCTCAGCGTCTTTGCCTGCATTTTCCTCTTCCAACTTTTTTTTCGCTTCCTCGAGTTTAGGTTTTGCTGGGTCTTTATCCTTGATTAGTGTGAGTGCTTCGGTGAATTTGGAAACCGCATCACCATATTTTTTTTCAATCATTTTCTGATCTCCTTGCTTCACAAGTTCATCATATTTTGCTTGCACTTTGTTCAAGTTTTTAGCAAGGTCTTCAAGGCGCTTTATTTCCGTATCAATTACCTCCAGCCTTCTATCAGTATAGTCAAAATCAAAAGCAAGAGCATTGGTTTGAGAATCGAAAGCGGCCTTTGCCATAGGCTCTTTCAGCAGATCTGTATTAAAGCCTTCTGGAATTTGAAATAAAGTTCCATCTACAACCATATCGAATCCACCAGCGCGATCTTCAGCAGGAATGTTTCTTGTATCAATACGAATTATTTTGGTTGAGAAATCTGTTTTAGAGAACTTAATGTCGTAGCTGGAACCTTGCGGTAGTGTGAATTCATATTTGCCAGAATTGGCAGTTTCGAAGGTGTCGAACAATGCACCATCTTTGAAAACCTGAACTGTGCAATTGTCCAATTTTTTCTTGGTTCCTTCATCTTTTAATAAGCCACCAACTGTAAACACGTCCGATTGCGCATACGAAAATGTTAGCAACAAAATAAAAGCGAGGCTAAAAAAATATTTGAGTTTATTCCAATTCATACCTATCAGTTTCTGAGTGGGCTTTGTCCAAGCCTTATGGTTTGTATTTCCTTTTAAGTGATTGAGCATCCTTGCAAAATGCTTTTCAATTCAACTGTTTTTCTTAAACACGAACTAAACGTAAAAGTAATTAAATTGTTCAGAACACAATTAAACTACATCAGTGAACAATTTATTTGTCAATCTCCTTACCTGTTACTCGCTTCCATTCTATTGCCGTAAGGTCTCTAAATTTGATTCCGGTGCTTGGATTTATCTCTGCATAAAAAGTTGTAAATGACTTGACCGCCTTTCGATACATTTTGTATTCCTCGCCTTGCTTTACTGTTATTTCTGTAATTGTTTCATTGCCCTTCTTATAGGTTTTCTCATCCAAAATATTAATGGTTGTATCCTCCGGCTTTGGAGTTGCATTTTTCCTGATTTGAGAAACCCTGCTGCGATCATCTATTGCGATATTCGTTTTGCTGTATTTATCTCGGTGATATTTTCTGTTTCGTTCCTTCTTGTCTTCCACTTTGGCCAATGCACGAGCTATGTACGCATCATATTTGCTCATCACTCTGGGCTTATATGTTTTGGTTTCAATTGGTTTTGTTGTTGGCTCAATGTTTACAATCGGTTCCGTTGAAGCGGTCATCATTAGCAAACATTCTTGAATTTTTTTGGGCGGATACAATTCCTCTGGGAACAGGTCAGCAGCTTGCTGATAGGTATCGCTTGCCAATTGATAATCACGATTCTTAAACTTAAAATCTGCATCTGCTACCAATTCATCAAACCGTTGGCGCATTAGTTTTTGTGCAGCCACAGCATCCATTTTCCCGGTAGCTGCTATTATTTGGTCTTTGGGATACGACTCCAATGGCAATATCAAAAGTGCTTGGTTGTAAATGTCAATGGCCTCTTGCCACTTTTCAGTATTAAATTTTCCATCCGCCTTGGATATGAGCTTGTCAAAATCTTCTTTTTTCTTTTTGAATTCCGCAATCAAACCCTCAGCCTTTTTTATCTGATCCTTTGGGTACAATTCTTTAGGATACAATGCCAAAGCTGCCTTGTAATCGCCAATTGCTGCATCAAATTCATTGTATTGCAATTTGCCATCACCATTCGAAACCAATTGGTCAAACTGCGATTTCTTTAATTTCTCCGCTTCAATCGCTCCCATCTTATCCATGGCCTTTTTTATCTGGTCACTTGGATATTTTTCTGATGGCAACATTGCAAGTGCTTGATTATATACTCCAATACTTTGTTCGAAATTTCCTCCAACAAATTTGGCGTCAGCATCGGCCACCAAAACATCAAATTGGCCGCGAAGCATCTTTTCATCACGCTTTGTTATTCCTTCCTTTGCTTTGGCAATTTGATCACTCGGATATTTCTCATTGGGTAAAACTGCAAGTGCAGAGTTGTAGGTTTCAATGCTCGCTTCGAACTGGCTAGATTTAAATTTGGTGTCAGCATCTTTTACCAAAACATCAAACTGATCTCGAATTTTTTTCTCGTCCCGTTTTGCAATTGCTTCATTCGCCTTGCTTATCTGTTCCGATGGATATTTTTCTAAAGGCAGTATTTCTAATGAAGCGGTATAAGTTTCGATGCTTGCTTCAAACTGATTGGTTTTGAACTTTGCGTCTGCATCCTGCACTAGTGCGTCAAATTGGTCTCTTATCTTTTTCTCATCGCGCTTGGCAATACCCGCTTTTGCTTTGTCTATTTGTTCCTGCGGATATTTTTCAGAAGGTAAAATTGCAAGGGCTGCATTGTATGATTCAATACTTCCTTCAAAATTATCGGTTTTGAATTTGCCATCCGCTTCTTTCACCACTGCGTCAAACTGAGCGCGTATTTTTTTCGCATCGCGAATTCCAATTCCTGCCTTTGCCTTTCCTATTTGTGATTCAGGATACTTCTCGGTAGGCAATAGCAATGCTGCTTGCTCATATATTGGAATGCTGGCCTCGTAATTTTCTGAATTGAATTTTCCATCTGCTTGTGCTACCAAATCATCATACGCCTTTTGGTTTTCTTTCTTCAATTTTTCAGCTTGCAATCTTTTTGCCTCGGCAATTTGTGTTTTTGGAATCAACTCATTTGGATATAATCCAAGTGATTTTTCATATCCAGTTACCGCTGCTTCATATTCTGTTGCTTTGAATTTTGCATCGGCTTGAGCAACAAGTGTTTCGTACTCTTTTCGCCTTTTTGCTTCGTCTCTATCTGCTATTGCTTTATTGGCCGCTGCTATTTTTTCCGTAGCAATTAGTTCTTTGGGCAGAACCGATTTCGCTTCCTCATAAATGGGTATTGACGCTTCAAAATCTTTTGTATTGAACTTTTGATCGCCCTTTGCAATGATGTCATCATACTTTTTCTTGAGGATAAGATAATCACGCTCTTTTATGAGATCAGTAGCTTTTAAAATTTGAGTTCCCGGATAAGTTTCAGCAGGTTTTAATCCTTCGGCTTCCTTATACAATGCGATGGCATCTTCATACTTCTTCTGATTCATTTTGGCGTCAGCATCGTCTTTCAATCGTTGATATTTTAGATCCCGATCTTTGTTTTTAAGTGCATCTGCAATGAGGCCTTCGCATTCTAAAATCTTTTCTTGAGGATATTTTTCATCGGGCAAAAGTTTTGCTGCGGACTTGTAGGCATCTATTGCGGGTTGATAAAATTTTGATGCAAATTTTTTATCTGCATCTGTGATATAGCGGTCGTATTCTGCTTTGTTTTTGTCACCCGCAAGAAGGCCTTCAAGTTTAAAAAGCATCTCCAATGGATACTTTTCTTTGGGCTTCATTTTTTTTGCTTCTGTGAATTTTATTTTTGACTCTGCATACTTCTCTTGAGTAAAAAGGGCGTCACCATCGGAAATCAATTTGGCATATTTCTCTTCGAAATTTTTAGCGTCATTTTCAGCATCAAACTTTGCTTTTGCGTCTTTGTATTTGCTTTCAGCAGGGTCTGTGTGTGGCAATAATTTTAAAGCTGCTCCATATTTTTCGGCTGCCTCGCCAAAGCGGCTTGCTCCCATCTTAGCATCACCTTCTATCACAAGTTGATCGTATTGCTGTTTCAATACTTTTTTGTCCACACCGGTTCTTTTCTTCTCATCCTCAATCTCTACTTTTCTTCTTTCGGCTTGCGATTCGCCTACCTCAATCTTCCCATTCTTGTCAACGAATTTTGCAATTGCAACTGGCTCCTTCAAAATGTCTTTATTAAAATCAGGTGCGCCTTTAAAAAGTTCGCCATCAAATTGAAGTTCAAATGCAGTTGCTCTGGCAGTCTCCGGTATTCCTTGCGTATCCACTCGAATGTTCTTGCCAAGGAAATCAGGATGCTCAAATTTTATTTCGTAAATATGGCCTAGCTCTAAGTTGTCGATCAAGTACTTTCCTAAATTGTCGGTATAAAGACTTTGGCTCGGTTGTCCATCTTTATAGACTATCACTTTGGCTCCAACTAATCTTTGATTGTCTGCTTCGTTCTTAAGCGTTCCGAAAACTTTTGCTGTAACATCACCTTGCGCAAACGAATGTTGCATCCATAGGAATGACAGTATCAAAAGACCGTATTTCAAGATGTTCGCCTTCAATGCTGAATGCGCATTACGTTAGGAAATTTGTAAAAAGCACTGTGGTTTTTCAACCACCGTGTAAAAATAAAGGAATTTCGTTGCGGTTGTTTACGAAAATCGAACCGTTTTTTTCAGCCCTGCACTGTGAATTACCAAAAAGCAATTTTGTCTTTTGAAATGAATGCTAATTAAACATTTTTGAAGCAATTGAGGCCGCTACTTTTTCGCCATCAATTGCGGCACTTACTATTCCACCTGCGTATCCCGCTCCTTCGCCACAAGGATAAAAATTGGTCAATTGTGGATGGTGCAGATTTTCTTTATCGCGCGGAATTCGAACTGGAGAAGAAGTTCTGGATTCGGGTGCCACCAAAACTGCATCATTTGTATAATATCCCTTCATTTTTTTTCCAAAAGCCTTAAATCCTTCTCTTAAATTTTCGGCAATAAATGGTGGAAGTATTTCATTCAAGTTGCACGAAATGATGCCAGGTTGGTAGGACGATTTGGGCAACGAAGTTGAAACTTTATTATTCACAAAATCAATCATGCGCTGGGCTGGAGCGGCTTGAGTTTCACCTGCTGCCTGCCAACATTTGTGTTCTATTTCTTTTTGAAAATACATGGCTGCCAGAGCACCTCCATGTTGATGCTGTGGAATATCATCCCAAGCCACTGGCACTACGATACCAGAATTTGCCCATTGATTATTGCGTTTACTTGGCGACCAACCATTGGTGACAATCTCGTTTGATTCCGTGGCACATGGAGCAATAATTCCTCCAGGGCACATACAAAACGAATAGACGCTGCCGTGAGTCGTTTGATGCACCAAACTATATGATGCCGGGGGCAGAAAATCAGGCCTCACTTCACATTTGTATTGGGCCCAATCCACTAATTTCTGAGGATGCTCAACACGGACGCCTAATGCAAACGCCTTGAATTCGATTGGTATTTTCTTGCGCTCTAGCAATTCAAAAACGTCTCGTGCACTATGGCCTGTGGCCAAAACAAATGCTTCGGCTTTAAGATTAATGCCGTTCGAAGTAGTGACTTCCGTGACCAAATTGTTTGTGAAATTAATGTCAGTCAATTTGGCATTAAAATGTACCTCACCGCCACAATCAATTATCTGATTGCGCAAAGTGGCAATGATTTTTGGCAACTTGTTGGTGCCGATGTGTGGATGGGCTTCGACCAAGATATTTTCATCGGCTCCAAATTGAACAAGCGTTTCCAATACACTTCTTACATCGCCTCGCTTGGTGCTGCGGGTGTATAGTTTTCCATCACTGTATGCACCGGCTCCACCTTCACCAAAACAGTAGTTAGAATTCGGATTGACTATGCTCTGTTTATGTATCGCGGCTATATCTCTTCTTCGGGCCTGAACATCCTTTCCACGTTCGATGATGATTGGTTTAATACCGCATTCTATCAGTTTTAAAGCGGCAAACAAACCGGTAGGGCCTGCTCCAATTATCACCACACTTTTAGCATTCAATACATTTTGAAAAACTCGTTTATCTATTCTTGGTTCAACGCCTTCATCAGAACTGAAAGCCAATATGCGCAAATTGAATTTAATGTCCTTCTGACGTGCGTCAATTGACCGCTTTTCGATCCTAAAACGTTTGTATTGAACACCCAATTTTTCAACTATCCATTGCTCCAACAAGATTGGATCATTGGCGATTGCAGCACTTACGATGATGTCTAATTCCTTCTTCATATCTATTGTTCAATGCAGCCAAAAAAAAAAATTCGGGTAAGAAAAAAGAGCAAGTCATCAGACTGCTCTTTCTTAATTCTTGTCTTTAGAATATTTGCTTATTTATAGAACTCCTTTTTGCCTTTTCCATCTTCAAACCATGCTGGCATTCCCCAGTAACTTGCTCTACTTTCATTACCATTTTTATCGACAGAGGTTGCCCCCAATTTTTTAGCATGTTTTGCTATAGAAAGCAATACTGAAATGTATTTGGCAAATTCATTTCTCGTTTTTTCCGGATAAAATGAACAATACTTATCTGCTAACTCGCCACTAGATACAAAGCGCTTTTCAGTATTGATGAATTCGATTATTGCGCTATTGAGGTTAATTCCGCGCTTAACACGCTTGCCGCCAGGTGCTGCCTTTTCCTTTTTTGTACTAACTTTTTCTTTAACAGGGGCGGTCGTTTTTTCGACAGTTTTTACCTCTTTTTTAGCAACCTTTTTCGCCCTTTTTGATTTTCTTTTTTTAGGTTTTGTGGTTATCGGCTTGGCTGGTGTAGTAACAACATTCACAGCCACCACTTTCGTTTTTGATGTCTTGGCAACTTTTTGTTTAGCAGGTTTTGTAGTTAATGATTGACTAATTGAATTCGTTGGTTTACTTTTCAAACCTAAAATACTCAATAAATATATGGTTAAGTTGTCATTAAGATTTCATGGCGTTAATTACGATTGCACATGAAGTCAC
>JAYSWI010000133.1:0-2428 GCA_043718125.1 Flavobacteriales bacterium | reverse complement strand
GACTCAATCCTAAGGATGCTTTCAAAGCAACCTTTGATTTGGATGAGTATGAAGACGTAGTGAATGTGAGTGTGGGTTCATCTCTTGTGTTCACCAATGTAATGGCTCTAAAACGCTACATGAATGACTTGCCCGAAGGCAAACCTGTTTACCTCGACTTAAGCAAAGCCAAAATCGTAGATCATACTGCACTTGAAACCTTGCATTACATAGAACATGATTTCAAAACACGTGGCATCGAATTTCATCTGAAAGGATTGCATGATCATAAACGCGCTTCCAATCATCATCTTGCCGCGGCTTACCGCACAAAGCAAAAACGCAATTGATCTATGAAGCACTTTTTGATTACAACACTTTGGATGATTCTTGTCTGCTTCATTGCCGAAGCACAAACTCCAGCAACAAGAATTTACGCCAACCAAAACCACGCATGGCTGATATGGAACGGCACCGTAAAACTGAACCCAAAATTTTCTGTTTTTTATGACTTTCAAATGCGAAGAGCTGAGCTGGGTGAAACAAATCAGCAATTGGTGTTGCGTTCAGGTTTGCTCTACACCGCAAGTGAATCTGCGACCTTTGGCGCAGGCTATGCATATATAGAAACCTACCGCTATGGCGACTTTCCTGTGCAGAATAATTTCACAGAGCACCGCGCATGGCAACAATTGCAACTGAAACAAAAGTTTGCAAAGAGCACTTTGTTTCATCGCTATAGGTTGGAACAACGGTGGATAGGTAACAGCAATCTTGGTGGTTTTCAAAACCCGCGATACGAAAACAGGATACGCTACATGCTGCGTTACAACATTCCGCTTTTCAAGTTGAACGAGAAGCCGGTTTATGCCAATCTATTGGATGAGGTTATGCTCAACTTTGGTTGGCAAGTAGGAAGAAATCTGTTTGACCAAAACAGGATAAGCGCTCAATTGGGAATAAGCATCACACCCAAAGTGAACATTGAATTGGGCTACATGAACCAACTGCTGCAACAACGCGGAACTACCAGCGATGGAAAGAACAAGTTGGAGAATAACAACACGGCTACGCTGACGGTGACGGGGAATTTTTGAGAGTGAGGAATTATTATCGTTACAGCCTGATTGACTAACTAGTGTAGTTTTATTCATCTCAAGCTGCTTTTTGATGTAGGCTTTCCATTAATCGAAGCTCATGTTTTGCATCTCCTCACTGATTTCATCTCTGATGTCGCGCATCATTTTCACAGCATCAAACTGTTTTTCCTTTTTAGTCGTTGCCATAATTTACAAGGTCTATGACCCCCAATTTACAGTTCAAGAATATGTAACTTCCAAAGGGCTTTTTGGATGGTTATTTAGTTAAATTCTTAAGGTTTTTTTTTGAGATGAACGAAACGGAAAATAAATTTTTGGCCTCATCGCAATCATATAGCTATCAAGCACACACCTTACATTCGCACCCATGAGCATCATCACTCTTAGCGAATTTATCATGGAGCGGCAGGCGGATTTTCCCTATGCTTCTGGAGATTTGTCACGACTACTTTCGGACATTGGTATTGCATCCAAAATTGTAAACCACAAAGTGAATAAGGCGGGCCTGCAAGACATCATGGGTGCTATGGACAGCACCAATGTGCAAGGCGAGGTGCAGATGAAACTGGATGTTTTTGCCGACAATGCGCTGTTGAACGCAGTGCGCTGGGGAGGCCAAGTCTGTGGCGCAGCAAGCGAAGAAAATGAAAAATATCTTGCCTTCGATTCTGAGATATGTAAGAAGTCGAAATACGTCATCCTCTTCGACCCCTTGGATGGTTCTTCCAACATTGATGTCAATGTAAGTATCGGTACCATTTTTTCCATTTTCAGAAGAAAAAGTAGTGTTGGCGATCTGGCCAATGTCAACGATTTTTTACAAAAAGGTACCGAACAAGTTGCAGCGGGTTATATCATTTATGGAAGCAGCACCATGCTTGTTTATACTACAGGTCACGGTGTTAATGGCTTCACTTTAGAACCAAGCATAGGAGAATATTGTCTCTCGCACGAGGACATGAAAATTCCGGAAGATGGAAATATTTATTCCATCAACGAGGGTAATTTGCTTAGCTGCGGAGGAGGTGTGCAGGCCTACATTGATTGGTGCAAGCAAACCGAAAAGAAAACATCGCGACCATACAGTGCACGATATATCGGTTCGTTGGTAGCAGACTTTCATCGCAATCTTATCAAAGGAGGCATCTACATTTATCCAGCAACAGAAAAAAATAAGAATGGGAAACTGCGCCTGCAATATGAGTGCAACCCACTTGCATACATAGTGGAGCAAGCTGGGGGTAAAGCAACCGATGGTCGCGGACGCATTCTTGACATTCAGCCCAAAGACTTGCACATACGTGTGCCCTTATTCATAGGAAGTAAGAATATGGTGGAGCGTGTGGAGA
>JAYSWI010000132.1:0-7051 GCA_043718125.1 Flavobacteriales bacterium | reverse complement strand
AATGCTTCTCTGCCATTTCGCGCACATTGTCGCCAATAGCAAGCGCAGCAGTGGCGGCTGGTGAGGGTGCGTTCAAAACATGTATGCTATGGTCGGTGTATTCTATTCTGAAATCATCGCGGGTATCACCATCCTGACGAAGCAGCAATGCGCGCACTCCGGCACGGCCCGGTTCAATGTCGTCCATAGTGAGCGATGGTATTAGCTGCTGAAGTGTTTTCAAGAAAAGTTTTTTTGAAAAGGCTCTTCGATATTCATCGAGGCCGTATTTCATATTACTAAAAAACAAACGCCAAGTTCCGATATAAGAAAGTGCATCAATAGTATCGGTGAAGCTGAAATCTGTCTTGCCATAACCTTCGCGTTTGAAAGTGAACACAGCATTTGGCCCACACTCAATACTGCCATCTACCATGCGAGTAAAGTGAACACCCAAAAATGGAAAATCGGGGTTTGGCACTGGATAAATAAGGTGCCTCACTTTGTGTTTTGCTTGCTCTGTCAGCTCATAATAATCACCCCTGAAACCAACCACCTTTTCTTTTAGTGTTACGCCATCTTTTTTAGCAAGACGATCGGCTTGAAGCCCGCCACAAAAAATTATTTTGTTTGCCGAATAAATAGCCCTTGATGTAATGATGCGCATCCTATCACTATCTCGCTCGAAAGCCATAGCTTCTTCGCCTGTATGTACTTCGCTTCTTTCATTTTTTGCTTTGGCTATTTCTGTCATTTTCGCTGTAGCCCCTCGAAAATCGATAATGCCTGTGCAGCCGACATGTAGCCCTGCAATGCCAACACAATTTGGTTCTATTTCCCGTATTTCATGCGCTGTTACTCTTTGCATTTGTTCTATTTGGTTTTCAACTCCGTTGTTCCAAATTTTTTCCATGTGCGGCAATTCAGTGGCATTTGTGGCCACGATAAGTTTGCCACAGATGTCGTGTTTGATGTGATGTGCTTTGGCAAAACGCACCAATTCTTTTCTTCCGTTTACACAGTTTATTGCCTTTTGCGATCCGGGTTTGTAATAAATTCCAGAATGAATAACGCCACTGTTGTGTCCCGTTTGGTGGTCTGCCAATTCCTTTTCTTTTTCTAGGAGAAGAATATTGAGATGCGGAAATGCAGATTGCAGTTTGTACATAGTAGCTGCGCCAACAATGCCCCCACCTATTATTACAATATCGAAATGTTGTGTCAATGTTTTATTTTTAGACTGGTGTGTGGGCGAAAATAGTAGGGAGTCCAACCTAAAGGCATTTGTAAACTGCATTCAAATTCAACATCAAAAAACAACACTACAATATTTTGCTCCCGTTTTCATTCCTATTCACCAAGAATAATTAAAATCAAAATTTACTATGTGTCATCATCATCATTTTATGGGCGGGGTTTTCAAATTTTTCATTTTTGCGACTATTGTTTTTACCCTCGTTTTTCTTTTTAAGCAATGGCTGAAATACAAGGAACGCCAATGGGCTTTCGTGCTGAAGCAAGACAACAACAAAGCACTCGCACCTCTCAAAATATCGGCTTATGAAAGAATAGTGGTGATGCTGGAGCGCATCGCACCTCAAAGCCTTGTGTTGCGACATCAGAGCTACTCTGCCACAGCAAGTTTTTTGCAATTGGAATTGATCAAATCCATACGCGAAGAGTTTGAGCACAATGTATCGCTACAGATGTATGTGAGTGCTGAATGCTGGAGCAAAGTGAAACGGGCAAAGGACGAAACCAGCGACTTGATCAAAGTGGCGTTTACCAAAGTGCGACCAGAAAGCAGTGCAATGGATCTCACCATTGAAATAATGAAACTGGAAGCTACTGTTGGCAACAGTGCTATTTCGGATGCGTTGCTTGCCATCAGGATTGAAATGGCGCGCTACTTCTAGCAGCCGCAGCACCTTTCAATAGTTGCCAATCTTACCAAGGTCGAAGCCCCAAGTGTGGCGATTGTTCTTCTTTTTGAACAAGACTTATTTTTGTCCGCTCGTACTCAATAATAGTAGAACCAACAACAAATTTTATGACACATTTCGGTAAGAAGGCCGAGGGCGCAACGCTCGATTATCTTGGCCTTTCACATTTGTCAACCGCCTATTGGAATTTGCCGCCCGCAGAGTTGGTGGAGGAAACATTGGCACTTGGCCAAGGCACTCTTACAAGCACCGGAGCGCTAGCAGTGGATACTGGCGAATTTACCGGACGTTCTCCAAAAGATAAATTTATAGTGGCTGATGAAACCACACAAGACAGTGTGTGGTGGGGCGGTCAATTCAATCTTCCGTTTGATCCACAAAAATTTGACGCTCTTTTTGACCGAATGAAAGCCTACCTTACAGGGCGTGATGTGTATGTGCGAGATTTGTTTGCATGCGCTGACGACCGCTATAAAATGAGTGTGCGTGTTGTGACCGAATATCCGTGGAGTAATCTTTTTGCCGACAACATGTTCATCCGTCCCGACAGCAATGAGCTGATGAGTTTTTCGGCAGAATGGAATGTGGTGTGTGTGCCAGGCTTCATGGCCAATCCCGCTATTGATGGCACACGCCAACACAATTTTGCGGTTATCAATTTTAAGAAAAAAATGGCCATCATAGGTGGCACAGGTTATACAGGAGAAATAAAAAAAGGAATTTTCACGGTGCTGAACTACGTGTTGCCCCACGAAAAAAATGTGTTGAGTATGCATTGCTCTGCCAATGTTGGGGCCAATGGTGATACCGCTGTTTTCTTCGGCCTTTCGGGCACAGGAAAAACAACGCTTTCATCCGATCCCAACCGCAGACTTATTGGTGATGATGAGCATGGATGGGCCGACAATTCGGTATTTAATTTTGAAGGTGGCTGTTATGCTAAAACCATAGACCTCACCAAGGAAAGGGAGCCCCAGATATATGATGCCATCAAGTTCGGTGCTATTCTGGAAAACATCGGATTCGAGGATGATGGAGTTACTCCTGATTATTGCGATTGTGCAAAAACAGAAAACACAAGGGTTAGTTATCCCATCCATCATATCGACAATATCATGGTGCCATCGGTGGGTGGAATTCCAAAAAATATTTTCTTTCTTACCTGTGATGCTTTTGGTGTTCTACCACCTATAAGTAAGTTGACCAAGGGGCAGGCGATGTATCAATTCATCAGTGGGTACACCGCAAAAGTGGCTGGCACAGAAGCAGGAGTTACGGAACCCACAACCACTTTCAGCGCATGTTTTGGTGCTCCATTCCTTCCATTGCACCCAACCAAATATGCCGAAATGTTGGGCAAAAAAATGGAAGCATCTGAAGCAACTGTTTGGTTGTTAAACACGGGCTGGAGTGGTGGTGCTTATGGCATAGGAGAGCGCATGAAATTGAAATATACCCGAGCTATGATTACAGCAGCTTTGGAAGGAAAACTAGACAACGTAAAGTATGAAACGCACGAAGTTTTTGGCTTATCGATGCCCACTGAGTGTGCTGATGTTCCTTCTGAATTGTTGAACCCGCGCAACACTTGGAGCGACAAAGCGGCTTATGATATTAAAGCAAATGATTTGGCTCTAAAATTTGTTGCCAATTTCGAAAATTTCAAAGACTTTGCAAGTGAAGAAATCATGAATGCCTCGCCAAAAATTTTGGCAAAGGCATAATTCAAATTGAAATAAAATTTGATGACAACGACTTCAACAATGAGGTCGTTTTTTTTGAACTATGATTTCCCAACGGCTTTCAAATAAAACTTGCCTACTACATCCCAATTGACAATGCCCATGAAGGCAGTTATGTAGTCTGGCCTTCGGTTTTGATAGTGCAAATAGTAAGCATGTTCCCAAACATCAATTCCAAGAATTGGTGTCCCAGATTTTTCCACCAAATTTTGCATCAGCGGATTGTCCTGATTTGGAGTGGAGGAAATAAAAAGTTTCTTTTCTGCATCAACACTTAGCCAAGTCCAGCCACTTCCAAATCTTGTTTTGGCGGACTCGATAAATTGCTTTTGGAATTCTTCAAACGACCCAAAAGTTGCAACAATGGCCTTCATCAAACTGCCGTCCATGGCCTTAGATCCGCCTGGAGTTATCCATTTCCAAAACATACTGTGGTTCCAATGTCCACCACCATTGTTGCGCACCGCAGTGTCTTTGTCAGTTACGCTCTTGCATATTTCTTCCAAAGAAAATGCGGAAGTATTAAACGGTTTTCCGTCCAGAACTTTGTTGATATTTTGGACATACCCAGCATGATGTTTACCATGATGTATCTCCATAGTAAGGGCGTCAATGGCTGGTTCCAGCGCATTGGTTGCAAAACCCAATTCGGGCAATACAAAATTTGTGATGGGCATAGCGGTTACTTCAGGCGATGTTTTTACATCAGTGATTGTAGTCAGCGACACCATTTTTTTTGGCCCACATGCCATGATGGGGCTAAGAACAATGCCCGCTCCAATGATGCCTGCGTTTTTTAAGAACTCACGCTTTTTCATAGTTCAAACCTAATGCGAATTCACAAACCAACAACTTTCTGTCAGAATAACCCTTTGGCCTGAAATTTTACACGTGTTTCTAAGTTCTACATTCACACATTCCCGAAAAAAAATTGCGCATCTTTAAAATCATAGCAATATCCCTCTTGTCGCTATTGGCATTGCTGATGCTTGCGGTATTTATCACACTTCGGTTTTATGAAGATGATGTAGTCAATTACGCAACAGCGCAAGCCAAAACAAAATTCAAAACGCTGGTGGAATTTGGGCCGACAGACTTGACCTTTTGGCAAACTTTTCCTAATGCTTCTTTGCGATTTACTGACGTGTATATCGAAGAAACTTTTGATACAAAAGACACCCTATTGTTTGCAGAGAAAATTTATTTGGAATTTAATCTTCTTCAATTATTTCGTGGGCAATACAACATCAAAGCCATTGAAATTTCGGATGCCTTTTGCAATATGAAAATAGATGAAAAGGGCAACGATAATTATCACTTTTGGAAGGAGGACAAAACCGATACCAGCGAATTCAAATTTGAGTTGGACGAAATCAACTTGAAGCACACTATGGTTTCTTATGACAATAAGAAAAATGATTTCAATGTAAAACTTCAAAGCGAAGAGGCAACAGCTAAAGGAAAGTTTACCTCACAAAACTTAGCACTGCAACTGGAGGCCAACACATTTGTACACGAACTAAAAAATAATAATGAAACTTATGCTTTGAATCAAACTTTGATAGCAGATGCAGACATAGAAATGGATATTTCGAATAGCGAATACAAAATAATAAGGAGTGAAATTGAATGGGGCGAAGCGGGTTTAAGTTTGGATGGAATACTAAATTTTTCGGAAAAAGAAAAAACAGATATACACATCAAAGCAGAACAATTGGATCTTGATGATGTAAAAAATTCACTGCCTGCAAGCTTGAAAAGAAGTCTCAACAACTACAACGCAGATGGCGATTTGAATCTGGATATCACCCTTTCTAAAAATGGAAAAAAGCCATTGGTAATAAATGCAACGTGCAACATTATGGATGGAGAATTTAAACATAACAAAAGTGGTGTGGCACTTGACGACATCCAATGCGAGTTAAAATATGTAACAAAGGATAAGGCCGAGGTGCTGACCATCCGTACTCTGAAGGCACGGATGAACACAGGTTTTTTGGAAGCAAGTGGATCGGTAAAAAACTTAAACGAACCGATGCTCGACATACAACTTAGCACGCAAGCGGAATTGAATGACGTAAAAAAATTCTTTGCTTGGGATACTTTGGAAATATGCACGGGAAGTTTGACAGCCACTACCACATTAAAAGGAAAATTAATCTACAATAAAACGGATAGCACCTACAATTGGAATGCGTTGCAAACCGCTGGTGAGGCCCAAATTGAAAATGGTGTATTGCGAATAAAAAACTCCACCAGAGAAGTGCGCGACTTGCAGGCATCTGTTCAATTTGTGAATAGCAATGCAGCGGTGAAAAACCTATCGGGCACAGTGAATGGCAGTGATTTTAAAATCGATGGTGATATTCAGAATCTACTCCCTTTTTTAACCTCGGAAGATGAAAAAATAACACTGAACGCGACATTGAAAAGTGAGTTTTTAGACTTCACAAACTTGATTGAAACATCTGCATCCACTTCTGCCGATGAGAGCTACCATTTCAAATTGCCGGAGCGAATTAGTTTCCGTTTGAATTCATCAATAAAGAAATTTGTATTTCGCAAATTTGAAGCAACCGATGTCAAGGGGATTGTCCAAATGCACAACCAGCGGTTGGTTGTTGACCCCGTTTCTTTTCAAACTGCAGAGGGTGCTTTCAGTGCGCAAATTGCTTTTGAGGAGGCTACCGAAAGTTTGTATCGCATCAATTGTCTTGCAAATTTGAAAGGCATAAATATTCAAAAATTGTTTGTGGAGTTTGAGAATTTCGACCAAACTTTCATTCAAGATAAAAACCTAAAAGGAATAGCAAATGCTAGAGTTCAATTCA
The DNA here is from genome assembly GCA_043718125.1 of Flavobacteriales bacterium. Classification (GTDB taxonomy): domain Bacteria; phylum Bacteroidota; class Bacteroidia; order Flavobacteriales_D; family Sanyastnellaceae; genus JANNVZ01. Next base: position 556 of record JAYSWI010000132.1, on the reverse strand, counting down.
GAACATTGCTAACCACAGAACTGAACATTGTGCAGGACAAAATTGAAAGTCTTATTGATATTTCGATCGAGAATGGTGAGTTGAATAATCTGGAATCGTTGCAAGACATTGCAGCTTACATCAAAGGAAATAAATGGGCAGCACCTTTTGTGGATGAAGACCGGTTTGCCGAGAAAATGAGAAACATCAAGTTTTCGAAACTTGAAAACGTAATTGAGATAAAAGATAGGCTAATCACCATTCCACAAATGGAAATTAATACCACCGCGCTTGACATAAGTGCCAAGGGTACACATCACTTCGACAACAGTATAGATTACACCATTGGCTTTTCGTTGCGCGATGTATTGGTAAGAAAAGAAACACAGTGGAATGTGGCAGATGATGGCCTGGGCAAACACTTATTTGTTTCGATGAAAGGCTCCACGGCCAATCCAATTTTCATGATCGATAAAGACGCAGCAAAAGAGAATAGGCAAGACGAAATACAAGCGGAAAAACAAAATGTGAAGGCAATGTTGAAAGAAGAATTTGGACTTTTCAAAAAAGACAATAG
>JAYSWI010000131.1:0-2431 GCA_043718125.1 Flavobacteriales bacterium | reverse complement strand
CTTGCGCATGGCGTGTGCCGATGTTGCCGCAACCGATTACCGCAATATGCTCAACCATTTTTGAGGTGCTTCTTTTTTAAGCAGGTACTTTTCCATACATCTTCTCGCGTATCTCTTGCACAGTTTTGTCCTCAAGGTATTCATCATAGCTCATGCGTTTGTCGATGATGCCGTTTGGCGTGAGTTCTATGATGCGATTGGCCACACTGTCGGTAAAAGTATGGTCGTGCGATGTGAAGAGGGCCACGTGTTTCCACTCTTTCATGGCATTGTTGAATGCAGTGATGGACTCCAGATCCAAGTGGTTGGTGGGTTCGTCCATTATCAAACAATTGGCGCCCGCTAACATCATGCGCGAAACCATACAACGCACTTTTTCTCCACCACTTAGCACATTGGATTTCTTCATCACTTCCTCTCCACTGAAAAGCATTTTGCCTAAAAATCCACGCACAAATGTTTCTTCCTTGTCCTTTGAAAATTGACGCAGCCAGTCCACCAGATTGTCATCTGCGTTGAAGAACTTGGCGTTGTCATTAGGGAGATAAGCAATAGTAATAGTGGAACCCCATGCAACTTCTCCTTCATCCTGTTTTAGTTCTCCATTGATGATGTCGAAAAATGCAGAGATCGCGCTGTGCTCTTTCGAAAGTATTGCCACCTTATCGCCTTTCACCAAAGTGAAATTGACATTAGCAAAATATTGGGTTCCATCTGATGAAGATTTAGAAAGGTTTTCAATATTTAAGACCTGGTCGCCACAATCGCGATCAGGTCTGAAAATAATGCCTGGATATTTTCTAGTAGAGGGCTGTATGTTGTCAATCACCAATTTGTCCAAGAGCTTTTTTCTACTTGTTGCTTGGCGCGATTTGGATGCGTTTGCACTGAATCTTTCCACAAATTCTTGCAACTCTTTTCGCTTGTCCTCCACCTTTTTATTCTGGTCGGAACGTTGGCGCAATGCAAGCTGACTGCTCTCATACCAGAAGGTATAATTGCCGGTGTAAAGTTGAATTTTGCCAAAGTCAATATCGGCAACATGTGTGCATACAGCATCCAAAAAGTGACGGTCGTGCGATACCACAATGACTGTGTTTTGAAAATCGGCCAGAAAGTTTTCCAGCCAACCAATGGTTTCCACATCGAGGTCGTTGGTAGGCTCATCCAACAGCAGTATTTCAGGATTGCCAAACAAGGCTTGAGCAAGCAATACACGTACTTTTTCCTTGCCATTTAGCTCACTCATTTGCGTGTGGTGCAAATCTTCTTTCACACCCAAACCACTTAGCAGGTTGGCTGCATCGCTTTCGGCATTCCATCCATCCATTTCGGCAAATTCCATTTCAAGTGTTGCAGCCTTTTCACCATCAGCATCACTGAAGTCTGTTTTTGCATACAGCGCATCCTTTTCTTTCATCACGCCATACAATTTCTTGTTGCCAATAAGCACTGCTTGCAACACAGAATACTCGTCAAAGGCGAAGTGGTTTTGACTCAATACGCTCATGCGCTCGCCCGGTGCCATTATCACTTGGCCTGTCATTGCTTCTATTTCGCCAGAAAGTATTTTGAGAAACGTGGATTTGCCGGCACCGTTGGCCCCTATCACGCCATAACAATTGCCATGTGCGAATTTTAGGTTGACGTCTTCGAACAAAGTGCGCTTGCCGTAGCGAAGCATAAGATTAGAAACTGATAACATTGAACTGTTTTTTTTTGAGCGGGCGCGAAGATACCTAAGTCATATAGCCAAGACTAAAGTAGTTGGGGATGGCATTTGCTCATTGATTTAGCTTTGATTTTTTAGGGTCGTATCTGTACTCGCATTCTGGTTTTGTACCAATTCTAATTAAAAGGTTCTACAGGGAATCGGGTGGAATGAGGATATTAGAGCACAACTACAATCGAACATGCCAACAATTGAACAATAGAACATGTGAAGCATAAAGTGTATGAATATTTCGAGTGTTCTTTTGTTCAGTTGTTCTTCTCTTTTTGAAGCAATGATCAATTTTAAATTAAGGTAGTATTTGCAACACCATATTCTCATGCATTGCACAAATGCCAAACAATTCCTTGCACAACCAACTAAATTACTACTCTATCGGGATATATCAATTCTTAGTTCAAGATAGGTTTTTGGACTATTTTGAACTAAGAATTGGATAATATGTAATTCGACAACAACATGAACATAGATGCAGACAACAGCGGAGTCCTTCATGTTCAGCAACCCTCACAATCGAAGTGCACTGCGAAATCCATTGACGAACTAATCCTTCATCATTGTTCTAATAAAATGGATAAATTGATCCGGATGTTCCACATTTACAGCATGGGCCGCATTCTTAAATATGCGCACGCGATGTTCAGGAATTTTGTATCGGTCCACAATCTTAAGGCATGTTGCCATTGGGATAAGCACATC